>JANYER010000237.1 GCA_025359825.1 Granulicella sp. | reverse complement strand
TCCTCGCGCCCGGGGATTCGCCACCGGCTTCTCCACAAAGCCCGAAGAGGTCACAAACGACAGCGTCTCCACGAAGCTGCGCTTGCTCTGTTTCAGCACAATCCAGACCTCCTTCGCGGAGGTCGCAATCTCCGGCGCACCACCCGCACCCGGCAGCCGAACCTTCGGTTTGTCATACGTGCCACCGATCACGGTCGTATTGATGCGGCCAAATTTGTCGATCTGCGCCGCGCCAAGAAATCCAACGTCTACCCTTCCACCCTGCAACCAGTAACGAAAAATCTCCGGCACCGACACCACCGTGTCCGCCGTCTCCGCCAACTCTCCATCGCCAATCGAAAGCGGCAGCACAGCCGGCTTCGACCCGATCGTGCCTGACTCATAGATCAACACCACCTCCGGCGCATGGGTAATGCGCGCCAGATTCGCCGCCGCACTCGGCAGTCCGATCCCCACAAAACACACATGGCCATCCGCCAGCTTGCGCGCTGCCGCAATCGTCATCATCTCCGCCGAGGTGTACGTCAACTCACTCATACGTCATCCCCCGCTGAACCTGTACCCGCAGCCTCAGCCGCCAGGCTTCTGCGAAACTCCGCAAAGTCTGCCGTCGACATCACATGCCGCTGCATCCACGCCTGGAACGCCTCGCGGCTCCGCGAGATCGGATCCCACGCCTTGCAGAATGCGTTGTCTCGCGCATAATACCCATGCGTGTAGGACGGATGCGCCCCACCCGGAACCTCGCACACACACGTCACCACCCACCCCGGCAACACGCAGGAGTTCATCGGTGCCTGCAGGTCATCCACGATCTCCTCCACCGTCACGATCACCTTGCTCGCAGCCAGCGCCGCCTCCTTCTGGATGCCGATGATTCCATGGATCAGCACATTGCCTTTCCGGTCTGCCTTCTGGGCATGAAGAATCGCTACATCCGGATTCAGCGCCGGCGTCGCGCACAGCGTCTCATCCGTAAATGGGCACTGAATAAATCGAATATTGGAGTTGTGCTTCGGCAGGTCCGAACCCACATACCCGCGCAGAATCGCAAACGGCAGTCCCGAAGCCCCCGCCTGGTACCGTGCCGCCATGTCTGCATGGCTGTGCTCCTGGATCTCCAGCGGCCTCGGCCAGCCCACCTCAATCGCCTCCCGAAAACGGTGCAGCGAACCCACACCCGGGTTCCCACCCCACGAGAACGTCAGCCGCGACGCGCAGCCCATCCCGATCAACTGATCATAAAGAATGTCCGGCGTCATCCGGATCAGCTTCAAGTCCTTCCGGCCCTGACGCATCACCTCATGCCCGGCGGCAAAGGGGATGAGGTGCGTAAAGCCCTCCATCGCCACCTCGCACCCGTCGGTCACCAGCCCAGCAACAGCCTCTCGGATTGAAGTAATTTCAGCCATCGCCCCACGTCGCAACGGAAATAGAACGTGCGCTCAGCGAACATTTGTCCGAAAGGCGAACACTCTTGTTGCCTAATCTATGGAGCACCTCATTGGCTTGTCAAGCGTTCCAGACCCATGCGGGCCGCCTGGCGAACTTCCTCTCACTCCAACTTACGGAATCATCTCCGTAGCCGTCGCCAGACTCATCTGGTGGATCGCCAACCACGTCTGCGCATACGCCCCCAAAGCGTTCGCCGCCGTCGCTCGAGACTCCCGTAGCGCATCCAGATAGTCAATCAACGCGATCCCGCCATGGTCATAGGCGAACTGCGCAATCGACAACACATCCTTCGACTCGTCCAGATAGTGCGCGCTGTAGCGGTCGGAGAGCCCCTTCGCCACCGTATACGCCACCCACGCCTGCGCCACGTCTGAATGCACCTGGTTCAACACCGCCGTCTGCGAAAAGCGCACCGTCTGGGCTTGATACCGAGCCGTCTCCTTGTTCCCCTGGTTGCGGTCGAAGATGCGGAGCGGCACGTTGATGCTGAAGCCCGCCGAGTTGTACGTTCCACTGCGGTCGTACTCTCCCTCCAGCGTAGGATCGGCCAGTCCATTCGCCGCAGCCAACTTTACATTCGCATCCGCCACCCGCACCTGCGCCGCCGCTGCCTGGTAGTCCGGCCGAGCAGCCAGCGCCTTCTGCTCCAGCGAAGTCAGCGTCTCCGCAACCACCGGCGGCACCGTCTCCCCCATCACATCGAACGAGTCACTCGGCTGCGCTACACCCAGCAACGCCTGCAACTGATAGCTCCCCTGCTGCAGGTTCACCTTAGCAGCCGCTTCATCACTCTCAAACTGAGCCAGCTGTAGATCCAGCCGCTCAAAGTCCAGCTTGCCGATATCTCCAGCGTTGAAGCGTTCGCGGTTGATGTCCACCTCATGCCGGAAATCCGCAAGATTTTCCTGTGCCAGCTTCAGCGCAGCCTTCGCAATCACCATCGCCGTAAACGCCTGCTTCACCGCAAACAGCGTCATCCGCTGCTGATCACGGTACTGAGCAGCCGTCAGGTCCGAGGTCCCTCGCGCCGCCTCCAGCCGCCACCTGCGCTTCTGCCCCAGTTCAAATAGCCGGCTCACCTGCGCCGAATACGCATACGGATTCGAAGCACCCTCCGCTGGTAGAGTAACGTTCGTCCCATAGAGCGTGAACACCGGATTGGCCCGGACCCCCGCCTGAATCTCCTGCGCCTTCACCGCGCGCAAATTCTGCTCCGCCGCCAGCAACGTAGGATTCTGCGTCCGCGCCAGGTCTACCACCTGCTGCAACGTCATAGCTCCCTTCGGAGCAACCTGCTGGGCAAACCCAGTTGCCGCGCACGACAGTATCAGCGCCATCGCTGCCGCCTGCCCCAACCCTCGCACTGTCCGCCGCAACGTAACCAAATCTGCTCTCCGCATCAACACCAACATCTCGCTAATTCTCAAACTCCAGCTCTCGTTCCGGCAGCACATCATCCTGCCGAGCAATCCACACATACAGCGTTGGCAGCAGAAAGACGTTGATCGCCAACGCACCAATCAGTCCGCCCACAATCACAATCGCAAACGGCCGCTGCGAGTCCGACCCAATCTCGTGCGATGTGGCCGCCGCCAACAAGCCCAGCGTCGCCACCAGCATCGTCATCATGATCGGACGCAGCCGCAACACCGCTCCTTCCACCGCCGCACTCTCAATCGTGTGCCCCTGTACGCGAAGCTGGTTGATGTACTCCAGCATGATCACGCCCGTCTGCACCGACACCCCGAATAGCGCCAGAAACCCAACCCCCGAAGACACGCTAAAGTTCGTATGCGTCAGCAACAGCGCCAGCAGTCCACCCAGCGGAGCCATCGCCACATTCACCAGTATCAGCAGAGCCCACTTGCCCGAGCTGAACATCGTGTACAGGATCACGAAGATCAGCAGCATCGTAATCGGCAACACGATCATCAATCGCCGCGAAGACCGCTTCTGGCTGGCGTACTCACCCGCCCAGTCCAGCTTGTACCCAGCCGGCAGCTTCACCTCGCCGTTCACCTTCGAGATTGCCTCTTCCACCGTGCTGCCCAGGTCGCGTCCGCGCACGCTGTATTTGATGGCGACATACCGCCGCCCCTCTTCGCGATAGATCTCCTCAGCGCCATCCTCGGTCTTCACCGTCGTCAGTTGTGCCAGCGACACCCGTTCGCCCGAAGGCGACAGCAGCCGTATCCGGTCAATCGCCTCTGTCGTGCTGCGATACTGCGGCAAATACCGCACCGCCAGATCATACCGCGCCTCACCGCGCAGCACCTGCGTCACCGAAGTCCCACCTACCGCCGTCTGGATCGCATCCTGCACATCCGAAACATTGATTCCATACCGCGAAGCAGCCTGCCGGTTGACGATGTAGTTCAGGTTCGGCTGCCCAATCACCCGGAACAGTCCCAGGTCTTGGACTCCCTTCACCGTCCCCATCACCCCAACAACCTCGTCACCCATCTTCTCCAGCGTCTTCAAGTCGTCGCCGTAGATCTTCACCGCCAGCTCGCCCTTCACACCACTCACTGCCTCCTCCACGTTGTCGGAGATAGGCTGCGAAAAATTCCACACCACACCCGGCGTCTTGGTCAGCTCGCGGTCCATCGCCGCAACCAGCTCTTCCTTGTTCTCATGGAAGACCGGGCGCCACTCCTTCTTCGGCTTCAGGTCGACGAAGTACTCCGTGTTGAAAAATCCCGTCGTATCCACGCCATCATCCGGCCGCCCAATCTGGCTCGCGACCTGCGTCACCTCAGGGAACGAAGCCAGCAACACCCGCGCCTTCTCCATCACTGCGATCCCGTCCGTAGGCCCTTCGCTGGGAGCGAGCGTACCCCGCACCCATACCGCCCCCTCATCCAGGTGCGGCAAAAACTCGGACCCAATCACCCCGCTGAACATCAGGAACGCAGAGACCCCCAGCGCACACGCCGCCGCACTCACCGTAAGATAGCGGTGCTCAATCGCCCACGTCGCCGAACTCCGGTACCGCGTCGTCAGCCATGTCAGCACAGGGTTATGCCACTCCGTAGCACCCTTGCGAAACAGAAAGCTCGACAGCACCGGCGCCAGCACCATCGAAAAGATCAACGCGCCCAGCAGCGCAAACGCCACCGTCCAGGCCATCGGACGGAACAGCCGTCCCTCCACTGCCTGTAGCGTAAAGATAGGCAGGTACGCAGTAATAATGATGCCGATCGCATAGAACACCGGCCGCTGCACCTCGTGCACCGCCTCGCGAATTCGTTCCAACACCGTCTGTCCTTTGGGGTTTGGACGCCCCAGGTGGCGGATCACGTTTTCCACAATCACTACAGCGCCATCCACCACCATGCCGAAGTCCAGCGCCCCAAGCGACAGCAGGTTGGCAGGGATATGCCGCAGGTCCAGGCAGATCGAAGCAAACAGCAACGCAAACGGAATCGTCAGCGAAACAATCAACGCACCCCGAACATTGCCCAGGAACAGAAACAGAATCAGCACCACCAGGATGATGCCTTCTGTCAGATTTCGCAGCACCGTCTTGGTCGTCTCATGCACCAGGTCGCTGCGGTCCAGATAGGGCACCACCTTCACGCCCGGCGGCAAAAGCTTCTCGTTCAACTCCGTAATCTTTTCGTGGATCGCATCCAGCGTCGGATCCTCATCCGCCCCCTTCTGCAGCAGCACGATGCCGTTCACCGTATCGTCTTCGTCGAGGATCTTGCCGTCTTCGCGATGTCTCGCATAACCAGTCTGCCCCAGTCGAATCTTCGACCCCTGCCCTACTGTCGCAACATCTTTGATCCGCACAGCCGTGCCATTCTGCGACTTCAACACCACGTTCTCAATATCGTGAACGTTGCCGATCAACCCCACCGCCCGCACGTTCACCTGCTGCTGTCCCTGCTCAATAAAGTTCCCGCCGGCGTTCACATTGCTGTTGGTCAGCGCCTGCTCTACCTGCGCGATGCTAAGCCCATAGGCAATCAGCTTGTCTGGATCCACGCGCACCTGGTACTCCCGCGTCTTGCCGCCAAAGCTCGAAACATCCACCACGCCCGGCACCGACTTGAACTGCTTCTCAATCGTCCAGTCTTCCAGCGACTTCAACTCCATGTTGTCGTACTGCGGATTGGTACTCGTCAGCCGATAGAACAGGATCTGCCCCACCGGGCTGAAGTCCGTCCCAATCTGCGGCTGCAATCCCGTCGGCAGCGTCACCTGCTGCAGACGCTCCAGAACCTTCTCGCGGTTCCAGTCATTCACACTCTCATCGTCAAACACCAGCGTCAGGCTGGACAGTCCAGCCAGCGAGGTCGAACGCAGATGCGCCATATGCGGAATCCCGGCCATCTGGATCTCAATCGGAATCGTGACCTGCTGCTCGACTTCCTCCGCGGCGCGCCCCGGCCACTGCGTAATGATCTGGACGTAGTTATTCGCCACATCCGGATACGCCTCCACCGGCAGGTTGTGGAACGACAGCATCCCCCAGCCAAACAGCAGAATCGCAGCGCCCAGCACCAGCCATCGATTGTTCAGAGCAAAATCTACCAGGCCTTTTATCATCGGCTCATTCCTGCGCCGCCGAGTTCTGCAAGTCCAGCGCCTTCGCAATCACCTGCTGCCCCACGCCCAGGCCGGAGAAGATCTCCTGCCCGCCACCCTCAACCATCGCCCCGCCCCGGACCTCGGTCCGCCGAAACTGACCACTCCTCAGCGGCACATACACCCAGTCACGGTCCTGCAGATGCAGCACTGCCGAAGCAGGCACCACCATCCGTGTCTCCGCCTTCTGCCCGTGCAGCGTAGCCGTCGCAAACATTCCCACTCTCATCGTCCGAGCAGCATTCTCCACCTGGATCCGCACCTTCGCCGTCCTCGTCGTCGGGTCCAGCACCGCTCCAATATCGCTCACCGAGCCAGTCAATACTTTGTCCGGATACGCCGTCAGCCTCACCTCGGCCGTCTGCCCCATTCGTACCTTCGCCAGGTCAGCTTCAAACACGTCGCACACGATCCACACATGCGATAGGTCCGCGATCGTAAACGCCGTCGAAGACCCCGATAGCGTCATACCGGCAGCTCCGGCGCTGGTCACGTTCTGCGCAATAATTACGCCGCTGGCTGGCGCATACACCTTCACCGCAGCCGAAGGGTTCGCCTTATCCACCCCTAGAATTTTTAATTGCTGCTCCGCTGCATTTAGGTCCGTCTTGGCATCCAGCTCGCTGTTCTCCGCAGACTCCATCTGCGCCTTGGCGATTGCGCCCTTCTCGTACAGCGTCTTTGCCCGCTCATACTGTGTCCGGGCCAGCCGCTCATCATTCGAAGCCTTCAGATACACCGCAAAGCCCCCGGAGACATCCGTGCTCTGTACCTCCATCAGCAACTGGCCCTTCTTCACCGTATCGCCCAGCCGCGCAAACGTATCCACTACCCGGCCATTCGCCAGTGAGATCACCGGGATCGTCCGCGACACATCCGGCTGCACCGACCCCGTCACACTCAGCGTGGACGCAGACATCTGCTCAGTCACCGTTGCCAGCGCGAACCGCTCGGCATGTTTCACCTGCACCAGGTTAAGGTCGCCGGTTTTCTCCACGCTCGCCTTGGGCGGAGCCTCGGCAGCTTCGTCCTTTTTCTTCCCGTTACACCCTGCCATCGACCCCAGGCACACCAGCGAGAAGAGGGCTAACCCGATACCACGAACCTTCATGCAGAAACCTCATCATTCGAAAACACTGAAGCCATCCCGATACCCCAGAACCCAAACCCGATTCGCCGACACGGCCATCAGGGGTAATCAAAAAACACAAAGAAGAGGGCAAGCTGCGCACAACCCCAATCGGTAAAACGCACCTTAACGGAACACTACTCTCAATAAACTACTCTCAATTTCTTTTACATTCCCTCGTATAAAAAATTCAGTAAAGCAATCTGCAACAGCCACTTACCACGCGCAAGACCCTGCCACCACACATGCAACCAATCTTTCCATAGTACAAGCAGCCTTGGAGTCCAGGCGGTCCCTCGGTCTTTGGGGTTCACACCGATGTCAACGCGAAACATTGCAGCCCCGGTCACCGCCTTCGCTGTCATCCTATTTTCATCTCTCATTCTCAGTCTGTTCATTGTTCTAAGACGGACACGCTCTACTCTTCGATTCATGGCATCCAAAACTCTCTCTTCCGTGCTCCGCACCCTCCTGTGCCTGCTTGCCACCCTCTCCGGCACCGCTGCCCTGGCTCAGTTTGACTCCGGTTCCGTCGTCGGCACCGTCCATGACTCCACCGGAGCCACCATCAAAGGTGCCACCATCACGGTCACGAATACCGCCACCGGCATCACTGCGACCACCACCACCAACGACAGCGGAGACTACGAGGTCCCCTCCCTTCACGTCGGTGCCTATAACGTCGCTGCCAGCTCCACCGGCTTCTCGAACTCCATCGCCAATAACGTCTCCGTCTCCGTCGGCGGCCGTCAGCGCATCGACCTCACCCTCAAGGTCGGCGGCAGCCAAACCACCGTTGAAGTCTCCGACGTAGCCATCCAGGTCGAGACCGAGTCCAGCCAGCGCGGCCAAACCATCACCCAGTACCAGAGCGCCGCCCTCCCCCTCGTCACCCGCAACTACTCCGACCTGCTCGGCCTCGTCACCGGCTCTCGTCAGGCCCCCTCCGCCGCCACCACCACCTCCATCAACTCCCTCGTCCGCGCCGGCGCCTACAACATCAACGGCCAGCGCAGCATGTTCAACAACTTCCTCCTCGACGGCATGGACAACAACGCCTACGGTGAGAGCAATCAAGGCTTCGACAACCAGATCATCGCCGTCCCCCCAGACTCCGTAGCCCAGTTCCAGGTCGTCACCAATAACGAGTCCGCCGAGTACGGCCGCTCCTCCGGTGCCACCATCAACACCTCCTCCGCCAGCGGCACCAACCGCTTCCACGCCACTCTCTACGAGTTCATCCGCAACACCTCCTTCAACGCCGCCGGCTTCTTCAAGCCCACTACCACCGGCAACACCGGCAACGTCATCCCCTTCAAAAAGCCCGTCTTCAACCGCAACCAGTTCGGTGCGAACTTCGGCGGGCCCATCATTAAGGACAAGCTCTTCTTCTTCCTAGACTACGAAGGCTTCCGCCAGACCCTCAAGCCTCTCAGCGTCTTCTCCCTCCCCACCCAGAACCAGCTTGGCGGCATCCTTGTCGTCCCGGTCCGCAACCCAACCACCGGAGCCGTCTACCCCGCTAACACCGCCATCCCCGCCAGCGCCATCAATCCCAAGTCCCAGCAGATCCTCAACTTCTTCAAGCAGGTCCCCGGCCTCCCCGTCAGCGGTCTGCCCAGCACCGGCCTCGCCTCCAACGACTACTCCGTCCAGGTCCCTTTCTCCGATAAGTCCGACAAGGGCGATCTCCGCCTCGACTACCAGCAGAACGCCAATGCCTCATGGTTTCTCCGCATAAGCGACCGTAAAGAGACCGGCATCAACTACCCTGCCCTCCCCGTCCCGCTCGACGGAC
>JANYER010000214.1 GCA_025359825.1 Granulicella sp. | reverse complement strand
TCGCCAAACAGTTCACCATCAGCGAAGAGACCGTCAAGCGCCACCTCTCCAACGTCTTCGACAAAACGGGCGTCTCTACCCGCCTCGAACTCGCGCTCTTCGCCATCGCCCACAAGCTGGTAGCACTGGATACCTAGTCATTCAGCAGCACGAACATCCATATACCCAATAGACAACGCCGTCGGCAGCGCTTCGCTAGAATAGAAGCTATGACTGACGGCGTTCACTCTGCTCTACCCACCATCACAGACCTGCTCGTCATCGGCGCCGGCCCCACCGGCCTCGCCTGCGCTATCGAGGCCCAGCGCGCCGGCTTCACCGCCGTGCTGGTAGACAAGGGCTGCCTCTGCAACTCGCTGTTCCACTACCCCGCCCACATGACCTTCTTCACCACCCCAGAGCTGCTCGAGATCGGCGACATACCCTTCTCCAGCCCCAACCAGAAGCCCACCCGCAACGAAGCACTGGAGTACTACCGCAAGGTCACCGAACACTACCGCCTCAACGTCCGCCAGTACGAGACCGTGGACTCCATCAGCGGTGAGGACGACCACTTCATCGTCCGCACCAGCGACCGTTTTGGCCGCCCTGCACTGCTCCACGCGCGCAAACTGGTCATCGCCACCGGATACTACGACCTGCCGAACATCCTCGACCTGCCCGGCGAAGACCTCCCCAAGGTCAAGCACTACTACCACGAGCCCCACCCCTTCTACGGCCTTGACGTCGTCGTCATCGGCGGCAAGAACTCTGCTGCCATCGCCGCCCTCGACCTCTGGCGTCACGGCGCCCGCGTCACCCTCGTTCACCGCGGCACGCAGATGCACCCCCACGTCAAATACTGGATACTGCCGGACATCAACAACCGCATCAAGAACAACGAAGTCGTCGCCCACTTCAACAGCACCATCACCACCATCGCCGAGGATAGCGTTACCGTCGCCACCCCCGACGGCCCCCTCACCATCCCCAACCAGTTCGTCTTCGCCCTCACCGGCTACCACCCGGACTTCAGCTTCATCCAGGCCCTCGGGGTACAGCTGGACGCTGCCAACGACCGCCGCCCCATCTGCGACCCCACCACGCTCGAGAGCAACGTCCCCGGCATCTACGTCGCCGGTGTCATCGTCGCCGGCGAACGCACCAATGAGATCTTCATCGAGAACGGACGCTTCCACGGCAAGCTCATCGCCGACCACCTTCGGCACAAGCTATCCGGCTCCACCGATACCTCCAGCACCACCATCGCCGAAGTTCGCCACCTGGAAGCCAACCTCCGCAACCAGGAGTAGGTCACCGTTACCCGATCACCCGCCGCATAAAACCTTTTACTCCAAGCCAGGTCAGCAGAACCAGGAAGAACGTCAGCATCGACACAATCAAGATGGGCGACATATGTTGCAGCGTCGGCGTCAAGGCGGCCCGCAGCCCCTCGCTCATGTATACGATGGGATTCACCAGCACCCCACGCTGTAGCCAGCGGATCTTATCCAGCTGCGCCCACGGGTAGTAGACGCAGCCCAGAAAGGTAATCGGCATCACCACAACGCCAAAGATCAGCCCGATCTGCTGCGGCTTCACACTCGTCCCAATCGTTAAGCCGAGCGCGCCGGAGGTGAGGCTCGCCAGCACTAGTACCAGCATCAGAAATGGCCAGCTCGTCACATGCGCCACTACCGGCGTGGACGGCACATAGTAGGCCAGCGGAAACACAATCGCCGCGGCAATCATGCTCTGCAGTGCGCTGAAGCAGATCTTCTCGATCGCCACGGCCGCCACCGGCAACGGACACATCACGCGATCGTCGATCTCCCGCGTGACGCCAAACTCCTGCGCCAGGGGCAGCGCCACCGCCGCGATGCCGCTAAACATAATCGCCACCGCCATCAACCCCGGCAACAGCACGG
Organism: Granulicella sp.; assembly: GCA_025359825.1. GTDB lineage: Bacteria > Acidobacteriota > Terriglobia > Terriglobales > Acidobacteriaceae > Edaphobacter. The sequence goes on along the minus strand of JANYER010000214.1, from coordinate 9,190 downwards.
TGCTGAAGCTCGTCCCCGCCATGGCCGCGGTAGGGTTCATCGCCGCGCCGCCGCTCATATGCGGCATCACAAACGTAAATACGAACAGAAACAGCAGCGGATTCATGCAGATTCGAATCGCAAATGGAAACAGCTCCCGCCGCAGCACATACAGGTCGCGCAAAAAGAGGCCGACGAACGCCCGCGTGTACTGCACCGCCTTCGAGGTCTCGGCACTCCGGCCCATCACCATCGCTGCTTCGCTCATTGGTCTCCCACTTTCTGCCTGGTCCTTTACTCGCGCAGGTCCCGGCCTGTCAGCCGGATAAACACCGTCTCCAGGCTCGTCTCGTTGATCGTCAAATCCCGCAGCCCGTAAGGATTTGCTGCCTGCACAATCTCGGACAGCAGACCATCCGTCCCCTGCGCAAAGATTCGAACACCCTTGTCCGTAGTCTCCGCTTCGTTTACCCCACTCAACTTCTTCAAGACTTCCACTGCCTCGTAACACTTGCTGCGGTCTCTCAGATCGAGCTGATACACCCGCTGCGCTCCGATGGAAGCCTTCAACGCCGCGGGGGTGTCCTCCACCAGGATCTTGCCGTGGTCGATGATGGCGACACGGTCGCATAGCTCGTCCGCCTCTTCCATGTAGTGCGTCGTCAGGACTACCGTAATGCCCTCCTGCCGGAGTCCGCGCACCGCGTCCCACATCGCAATGCGGCTCTGCGGGTCAAGACCGGCGCTTGGCTCATCCAGAAAGAGTACCTTCGGCCGATGCGCAATCGCACGCGCGATCTGCACGCGCTGAGCCAGCCCGCCCGAGAGCTGCGAAGGATACGCACCCGCCCGCTCCGTGAGGTGGAACTGTGCCAGCAACTGCTCCGTCCGCTGCTTCGCCTCCGTGCGGGAGAAGCCGAAGTACAGACAGTGGAAGTGGATGTTCTCGTAGATGGTGCAGGCGCGGTCCAGGGTGTTGTACTGCGGCACCACGCCGATGCCTTTGCGTGCAATCGCCGGTGCTGCCACTACGTCCACCCCGGCGATCCGAACCCGCCCGCTGGTGGGTAGCGCCCGCGTCGTACAAATGCTGATAGTGGTGGTCTTCCCCGCACCGTTCGGGCCCAGCAAGCCATACAGCTCGCCCTCGCGAACCGTCAGGTCGATGCCATCTACTGCGACGACGCGCTGCTTGCCGTCATAAATCTTCTGCAGTCCTTCGATCTCAACAATCAACGCAGACCATCCCGCTACGGCTTGTTCGTACTCGTACCGTGACTCGATTATAAGCACTCGCTACTGTAGAGCCGGCTTCACCTGAACACCTTCCGCTACCGTGTCCCCCGGGCTCAGCACAACCATGTCTCCCACCTTTACGCCGCTTACCACCTCAGTCGCCGCACCCAGGTCACGTCCCAGTACGAGATTCTTGAAGTGCGCCACATTATTGGAATCAATCACCACCGCTTGTGGCCCCGCCGTCCTCACCACCAGCGCATTTGCCGGCAACAAGACAGGTGGCGCCCCGCCGCGCGGAACATCCAGTAACACCGTCGCATACATCCCCGGCAGAATCCGGCCATCGTTCTTCAGATCCACTTCGACCAGCAATGTCCGCGTCGCCAGATCGATGCTGTTGCTGGTCCGTTCAATCGTGCCGGTAAACATCTGCCCCGGCAGCTCCCGCACGGCGACCTTTGCAATCTGTCCCTTCTTCAAACCCACCGAGCTGGTCTGCGGCACATTGGCAAACACGCGCACCGTATCGGCCTGGGCCAAAGTAAACATCTGCGTCACACCGGTCTGACTGCCCGAGCTGATTAATGATCCCGTATCAATCGAACGCGACAGAATAATCCCGCTAAACGGCGCTACCACCCGCGAGAACGAAACCTGCTCCGTGAGGTTCTTCACGTTTGCCTCACTTGCTGCGACGTTCGCCTGTGCGGCAACCACTGCCGCTGCGTCCGCACCCGCCTGCGCCCGTTTCTGGTCGGCGTCCTGTTGCGCGACCACACCTTCACGCACCAGGCTCTGCCACCGCTGGTTGGTCGTCTTGGAGAGCTCCGCATTTGCCTGTACCTGCGCCACCTGCGCCTTTACCTGCGCCAATGCGGCCTTCGCCTGCAACAGGGCCTGCGCGGTCTGCGGGTCTTCAATCTGTGCCAGCAACTGGCCTTTCTTCACGTGGTCGCCAATGTCCACGTACCGGGCCTTTACATAGCCGGAGGTCCGCGCAAAGATCGGCGTCTGCTCAAACGCCTGAATGCTCGCCGGCATATCCAGATGCCCCCCCGCATCGGCTGCCTTCAGCTTAGTCGCTAGTACGATCGGCGGGCCGGATACCGTCTCCGCCTCGACCTTCAACTCGTCCCGGTGGCGCAACCTTGGCACCAACGCCACCAGTCCTACAACAATCAGAAGAATAAAAAACGCGATCGCGCCCACATACGGGGTGCGGCTGCTGCGTTCCGGAGTCTGGGGTGTAGTCTGCGTCATCGCTTCTCTCAATCGTAACTTCGATACGGTAGTAGGTCTGCACTACTGGCTTTCAAGGCTAAATTCAAATTTCAATCGAACGTGGCAACTCTCTACTCCGGAACCTCTTCCATCTTCAGCGCGGTCGAATCTCCATTCCGAAGACGGCTGTAGATCAAAGGAACAATCAGCAGCGTGGTAAACGTCGCCACCAGCAAACCACCGATTACGGCTCGGCCCAGCGGAGCGTTCTGCTCACCGCCCTCACCCATGCCCAGCGACATTGGCAGCATGCCGATGATCATTGCCAGCGCTGTCATCAGCACCGGCCGTAGACGCGTCGCACCGGCAGAGGCCGCAGCCTCCAGCGCCGTCATCCCAGCAGCCCGCTGGTCGTTGGCAAACGTCACCATCAGGATGGAGTTCGCCGTCGCCACGCCGACCGTCATAATCGCGCCCATCAAGGACGGCACGCTGAACGTCGTCCCGCTTAGGTACAGCATCCACAAAATGCCGCACATCGCACCCGGCAACGCCGTCAAAATAATGAACGGGTCGAGCCAGCTTTGGAAGTTCACCACCATCAGGAGATACACCAGCAGCACAGCGAAGATCATGCCCAATCCCAAGCCGATGAACGACTCGTACATACTCTTCACCTGTCCACGCACGGAGATCGTCGTCCCGGGTGTCGGATGTTCCTCGTACTTCTTCAGGATTTTATCGATGTCCACAGCGACCCCGCCCAGATCGCGGCCTTGCGTATTTACAAATACGTCAAACACCGGCTGCACGTTGTAGTGGTTCGTCACCGCCGGGCTCGACGTATGGTTCACCTGCGCAAGATTGCTCAGCAACTGCGGTGCAGCCATACCAGTGCCCGTCGTAATCGGAATGGCCTTCAGTGCGTCCACGGAGTCCATCTTGTACTGCGGCGTCTGCACCACCACCGTATAGTTGACCCCATTCTGCGGGTTCAGCCAGTAATTGGGGTTCGACTGGCCGCTGCCGGAGAGTGCAAACAACATACTGTTCGCCACGCTCGCCTGGGTAAATCCAATTGTCTGGGCGCGCGTCCGGTCTACATCCACATGCAGCTCCGGCGCGTAGATCACCTGGTTCAGATGGACGTCTACCGCTCCAGGAACAGCCGTGACCTCTTCCCGAATCTTCTGCGCAATATTGTAGTTCTGCTGGAATTGCCGGCCGCTAATCTGAATATCGATCGGCGCAGGCAGACCGAAGTTCAGGATCTGATTCACAATGTCCGAAGCCTGAAAGTAAAACACTACATCCGGATACTTCTCTCGCAGCACCGTCCGCAGCCGCCTCCGATATTCATCCGTAGGATGATGCTTCTCATCCAGCGCCACAAGGATCTCGCCGTCCTGCACATCGGTCAGGCTGCCATCACCAAACGCCAGGTTGAAGCTACCGTTCGGAATTCCGATATCGTCCAACACCATCGCCAATTCATTTTGCGGAATCGTCTCGCGGATTGTCCCTTCCACCCGCTTGAAGATATTCTCCACCTCTTCAATGCGCGTCCCCGCCGGCGCTCTCACATGCAGCCGAAACGTCCCGGCATCCACCTGCGGGAAGAAGTCCTGACCAATAAACGGAATCAAGCAGCTACTGATGACCGCAAACATTGCAAAGCAGCCTAGTGAGAATCCAGCATGGCTCAACACCCAGCCAAGCCCACGTTGATATCGCTTCCTGAAATTTTCGAACGCTGAATTGAACTTGTAGTGCACCCGCCAGATCCACCCAGCATTGTCCGGCACCGTAGCGTGTTCCGACTCATGGTCCTGGTACATGTCCAGCTCGCTTGCCAACAGGAACTTCACCATCGTAGGCACAAGAGTTCGCGAGAGCAGGTACGACGCCAGCATTGCGAATACCACCGACATCGCCAGCGGCGTAAATAGGCTCTTCGCCGCACCCGATAGAAACACTACCGGCACAAACACGATACAAATCGCCAGGGTCGAGACGAACGCCGGCACCGCAATCTGCGCCGCACCATCCAGAATCGCCGGCTCCAGTTCCTTACCCTCGGCCAGATTGCGATGGATGTTCTCAATCTCTACGGTCGCGTCGTCCACCAGGATGCCGACAGCCAGCCCGAGTCCACCCAGCGTCATCGCATTCAGCGATTGCCCAAACAGCTTCAGGATAATGACTGAAGTCAAAATGGAAAGCGGAATCGAGATCGCCACGATTACTGTACTCCGCCAGCTCCCCAGGAACAGCAAAATCATCAGCGCCGTTAGCGTGGCAGCTATCGTCGCTTCTTTCACTACACCGGAGAGTGCAGCCCGTACAAAGATCGACTGATCGAACATCAGCGTAATCTTCAGCTCCGGCGGCAGCCCCGCCATAATCCGTGGCAGCGCCTCCTTCACTCGCTTCACAATATCCAGCGTCGAAGCACTACCCGCCTTCAGAATCGTCAGCAACGCCGCTCGCTGCCCATTGATGCGGACTATATTCTGCTGAATTGCGAACCCTTCATGCACCTGCGCCACATCGTGCACGTACACCATGGCACCGTTCTGACTCTTCACCGGCAGGTCGTTCAACTGGTTCAGGATCGTCGGGCTACTATTCGTCCGAACAATATAGTCCGTCGTACCGGACTTCACCGTACCGGCTGGGAGAATCAAGTTTTGTGCCGTCAGCGCCTGCACCACATCGGTAGGCGACAACCCCTTCGAGTACAGCGCACCCAGATCGAGGTCCACCGTCACATTACGCGCACGGCCACCATAGGGCGCGGGAATCTGCGCGCCCTGCACCGTCGCCAGCTGGGTTCGTACAAAATTCGTGCCCAGGTCGAACAGGTCGGCTTCAGACAGCTTGTCGCTCGAGAGGACTGCCTGCAGAATCGGCACGTTCGAAGCACTGAACTGCAAGATAAACGGTGGAGTCGTGCCCGGCGGCAAAATCCGCAGAATCGTCTGGTTCACCGACGTCACCTGCGCGACCGCCGCCTCAATCTTCGCCCCCGGCTGGAAGAACAGTTTAATAATTGAGATGCCGCTGACCGACTGTGATTCGATGTGCTCGATATCGTTGACTGTCGTGGTCATCGACCGTTCGCTGATCGTCGTGAAGCGCTTCTCCATCTCATCCGGACTGGTACCTGAATACGTCCAAATCACCGTCACCACGGGAATATCAATCGTCGGAAAGATGTCCGTGCTCATCGTCAGAATGCTGCCGATACCCACCACCAGGATCAGCAATGACATCACAACGAAGGTGTAGGGCCGGCGCAGCGCAAGTCGAACAATCCACATCTGAGAATCCCTTTATCCCGCGTCCCGCGGAAAAATCCTGATCGACTGCGAAAAAGTCCATGTGCAAGCGACGATGGTTTCTGATGCTTCCATTGTTGCATCCAGCTTCAGTTTACGTCAGGCATTGGACTGCCGGATCGGAACCGGAGTCAGGAAAACCACTTTAAAGCGAAGCCCACCTCGCACCGAGGCTTCCTGCTTCGCGAAGAAATGCCGCATAAAACAGAGAGGGAAACACGACACACTACTAAGGACGCAGCCACAGTCATTTCTGTTGCAAAAAAAGCGCTTCCCATCGTCTTCCCGCCTCAGGGAGTTAGAATAGATGTATGTCCAAAGGCTGGGAGAGCAAATCCGTCGAAGAACAACAGGCTGCCCGTCACGCCGAGCAGCAGGCCGATCACGCTGAGCAGCACGCCAAAAGCCTCAACCAGTCCGTGGCCAAGCAGGCTGTCGTAAGCAACCACGCGGAAGAGGCTGACCGGAAGCGCAAGCGTCAGGCGCTCGAGCTGCAGCGGGAGCGCATCCTCTCCGAGCGCACCTCCAGCCCGCATCGCCGCACCGCGCTCACCAACGCTCTGGCCGACATCGAAGAAAAGCTCTCCGAACTAGGCTGGACCCTGCACCTCTAGCAATCCGCAACAACCCCAAAGCTACCCGCGCCGGTTGAACGTAACCGAGTTCCCCTGGTCGATCGTCGTCATCACGATCGTATGGATATTTACGTGCGCCGGTCGCCCCGCCGCCCACACAATGGCATCCGCAATGTCCTCCGGCGTCAGCGGAGTGATGTTCTCGTAAATCTTAGCCGCCCGCGCCTCATCGCCGCGAAACCGCACCTTACTGAAATCCGTCTCCACCATGCCCGGGTCCACCGACGTCACCCGCACCGGCGTGCCCATCAGGTCCAGCTTCAAGCCCTCGCTGATCGCCTTCTCCGCCGCCTTGGTCGCGCAGTACACCGCTCCATTGGCGTAGGTAATATAGCCCGCCGTCGACCCCATATTGATCACATGGCTGCGACCCCGCGCCACCATGCCCGGCACCACCTGCCGCGTCACATACAGCAGCCCTTTCACGTTAGTGTCGATCATCTCTTCCCAGTTCTGCGGATCGTCCTCGTACACCTTGGCCAGCCCCCGGCTCAGTCCGGCGTTATTCACCAGTACATCAATCTCCGCCCACTCCTTCGGAAGCCCAGCCAGCACTTGGTCTACCGCCGCCCGGTCTTGCACGTCCAGCGAAAACCGGAGCACCGCTCCGGCACCAGCTGCCAGAAGCTCAGTCTCCAGCTCCTCCAACCGCTCCGCCCGCCGCGCACACACCAGCAGCCGGCAACCCTCATGTGCAAACGCCAACGCCGTAGCCCGGCCAATCCCCGAGCTGGCTCCCGTCACCAGTACCGTCTTACCGTGTAAATAAGCCATGCTCTTCTTATAACCAAAAAAGAGGGAGGCCGCGAATCCGCGGCCTCCCTTATTAACCAATCCGAACGATCCGATCACACCCTACCGGCTTTATTGAACTGGTGCGCTCTGGTGAACACCAATCGCATCGCCCGAGACTACCAGCTGGACGCGGCGATTTTGCGCACGGCCTGCTGCGGTTCCATTGTCCGCCACCGGCGAAGCCTTGCCGTAGCCGGTCGCCGAGATGTTGTCCATGGAAACGCCCTGTGACACCAGGAAGTCCCGTACAGCACCAGCCCGGTTCTCAGACAGCTTCTGGTTCAGCTCATCGCTACCGATGATGTCTGTATAGCCTTCAACCTGCAGCTTCAGACCAGGATATGCCTGCAAAATACCAGCAACCTTGGCCAGGCTAATCTTCGTATCACCCTTCAAGGTGTACTTCCCGGTATCAAACAGCACATCCGACATATTCACGATCAAGCCACGGGCCGACTCGCTGGTCGCCAGCACGCTGTTCAATTGGCCCAGCAGCTTCTCACGAACCGCATTCGCGTCCTGCGCACTCTTGTTCGCCTCAGCCGCCTTGGCCCGAGCATCCGCAGCCGCGGCCTCTGCCCGTTCACGCTCCGCATCTGCCTGTGCCTTCGCCGCCTGGGCCTGCGCTGCATCCATTTGTGCCTGCTGCGCGGCCATGGCCGACTGCTGTGCCTGCATCTGCGACTGCTGTGCCTGTGCCTGTGCATCACGCTTCGCAATCTCAGCATTCACTTGACGCTCCGCAGCCTGCTTGCGCAAAGTCACCAAACGAGCATCCTCGGCGCGCTGTACCGCCTGCCGCGCGAAGGTGATCTCCATCTTGCGATCGCCCTTCTTATTGCTCTGGATATCCGAAGCATTCTTCATGTCCAGGGTCGCTTCCTTCATGATGTCAGCAGCATACTTGTCCGCACCGGCATCTTGAGCGATGCGCATCGCGTTATAGGCCTGGTACAACTCCAGGGGGGCCTTCTCATCGCGGGTAATTGGGTTCTCCACCGTCTTCGAGCCATTGGTCACCGCGTAGGCACCGCGCGGAAGCAACGCATAGTGAGCGTTGACTTTCTCGAGAACGCCGGTCGTTTTATCGTCCTGGATCACGTTCTGCAGCACCACCACGTCGCTCGGCTGCGACACCGAGAAGTAAGGCTCGGCAGTCACAATCAGCCCAAACGACTGCAACGCCGTCGTTACCTTGATGTCATTCTTCGTGCCTGCAGGCAGCACCTCGCCCAGGTTGTTGGGGCGTCCATCCGGACTGATCGCCCACAGCACATATGTCAGATACTCGGGTCCAAACCCGTTCGCCGGGCTAAGCCCCGAAAATCTCGCGCTGATCGTGATGCCGCCGCGCTCGCTCTGTACCTTGGCCTCGCCCTTGGCTGCCGGCAATAGCGTCGTGCCCTTGAAGCCGATGGTCGTCGCGCCACTGCGATGCAGGTAGTTCACTGCATCCAGGTCGCGCTGCACTACCTTCACCCGGTAGATGTAAATGCCATCCTGCTGGCTATCGGGATTCTGTCCGGCGGGAGTTCCTGTAGTTGGGTTCGGCTCCTGTGCCAAAACCGGTGTCGTCGAAGCCAATCCCACCATGCCAATCAAAAGGGCCAGTACAGCCTGGCCTGAAATCAAAACTGTCTTACGTACCATGCACGTTCTCCTTGCCTCTTCGGCGTTCTACAGCGTCCGTTGCCCCTGCACAGACCACCAACAGCGGCCTTTACTGCGATGCGAACGCTAGGGCAAAGGGTGTCCGGCGTCTCTCCGCCGATCCTGCATGAAGGCCTCACTCCATGCAGAAAGCCCATCCTGCCACCCCTTGCGATTCAAAGCAGAGAGGAGACACGATGGGCTTTCTTTTCATACTCTTACAGCCATCCAGCGAAACGCTTAAGCGTGCTGATGATGGGTCGTATTTTTATGCACAAAATGGTACGGAGGCCAAGGTCCCGAGAGCTGCATCCGGCACTCCTTCAGCTC
>JANYER010000176.1 GCA_025359825.1 Granulicella sp. | reverse complement strand
ATAACATTCCTACTTTCGCGCAAGCTCCCGCTCGAAACGATAACGACAAAGTAATTTCGTTATCTGCCAAGGGTTTGGACGACGACATTGTCATCTCCAAAATAAAGAGCTCGGACTGGAAATTTCAATTAGGCGACGATGATCTCGTAGCATTAAAAAAAGCCGGAGTTGGTTCCAAAGTTGTTGCTGCAATGCTCGATGCAAGCGTTATTTCTGTAGCCCAGGTTGCGGTGGACGGCAAACCTTTTTTGATGCAGACATTAGGTCAAGGTAAGGTCGGCGGACGTATAGGAGCAGCTTTAACATACGGAATTAAATCTGTGAAAGAAAAAGCTTTTCTCACCGGCCCGCATGCGAAATTGCTGGCAGCTAGCAAGCAACCTACCATCAAGATTGAATTACCCAAAGGTGAGTCCATCGAAAGCTACATACTTGTGCAAATGGACAAGAAAGACGATAGACGAGAGCTCGAGGTAGCCTCGGTTGGCGGCATTGTGGGTGGAAAGTCTGGAATAAGGGCAGAAGCAATTCGCAAGACTACAGTAACTGCGGCAGGGGGTAATGTATTTTCGATGATACCCACTGAGCCTCTGAAGCTTGGGGAATATATTGTCTATGTCGTAGGTTCAGCAGATAAAATTAAAGAGATTTTTGGTCGCGGATACGATTTTTCAGTCGAATAAAACGTCAGGAGTCAAGCCACTGCGAATCGCAGTGGCTTGACTCCTGATTGATTAATTCGCTGCCGACACCATCTGCCGTGCCACCCCATTCTCGCAGTCCAACATATACGACACTCCCTGCACCACAATCACCTGCACTGAAGCCGACCGCCCCTTTTTTGAGCGTAGTCCCTCCCTAGTCGCCCGACATCCCCAACCATCCCATTCATTCATTCCGGAATGAATGCCGCTCAGGCAATTCTTCGCGACCACCTACGCCCCCTCTGGCGATTCTCCGCGACCTCACTCGGCACACTAAGGCAATCCCTCCACCATCATTCAGCCTCTACAACCAAAGTGGCATAAGGACCTTGGTGCACGGTACTAAAGTCCACAAATCGGTAAAAATATCCCTAATTCCCAGCAAATCGGCATATTTTTCCCATTGCGTCCCAACCGCATTCTCCTTACACTCGCCTCAAGTTCAATCAATGTGCAAAACATTGCACATCCAAAACAGGCCACTCAACGTCCTCACCTCCCCGATCTACAGCACCAAGGAGAACGTATGCGAATCCTCACTGCCGCCCTGGCTCTTTTTGTCCTTTCTACCGTCTCCGCCACATTGCTCGCGGACCCCGTCCCCTACGGCAACATCGGCCACGTCGCGCCCACTACCACCATCACCGCGTCTGAAACCGGCGACATCATCGGCTACTTCGTCCAGGCTTCCGCCGGACACACCGACACCGTCCGTCTCCACGACGTCAGCAGCGGCACCTTCAGTGCTTGGTACTTCAACAACCAAACCACCCCAGTCGGCACCGCTGCCGACTTCGGCTTCGTCAGCGCAGGCGACCTTCTCGTCTTCGAGCTCTTCGACGCCACCACCGGCCACATCTATGCCAACGACCCCACCTATAGCGACGACGGAGTCAACCACGCCTATGTCACCGCCTTCGCTGGCGGCCTGCTCTACGGCTCCCAGATCCCGGCCGGAATCTACCTCGGCATGGAAGACCTCGACCGCCACGTCACCGACTACGACTACAACGACGACACATTCCTCTTCACCAACAACGCCTCCAAATCCTCTACCTTCACCAAAACCTCCAACTTCTCTCGCACCACCGCGCCCATCCTCACCGCCAATCCCGCCGCCGATACCAACCCGGACCCCATCCCCGAACCCAGCACCCTGCTCCTCTTCGGAACCGGATTGCTCGGCCTCGCCGGCGCCGTCCGCAGCCGCGTCCTCACCCACTAAAAATCTCTGTTCCTCCAAACAAAAAGAGAGGCCGCCCGATACATTCGGCGGCCTCTCTTTCGTTGCTGTACTGGATGAACTCGTTGCTGCACTTGAAAAATCTAGATATCCAGGTTCTTCACATCCAGCGCGTTCTCTTCAATAAACTTCCTGCGGCTCTCGACATCCTCACCCATCAGCGTCGTAAAGATCTCCTCACACGCTGCAATGTCTTCCAGCCGTACCTGCAGCAGAGTCCGCCGTTCCGGGTCCATGGTCGTATCCCAAAGCTGCGGAGCCGTCATCTCGCCCAGGCCCTTATACCGCTGCACCTGGTACTCCTTACGGCCCTGCTCAATCACATACTCAAACACCTCGGCAGGGGTCTTCTTCTCCACCGGGTCCTGCGAAGCCTTCACGCGCTTGGCTGGCTTCACTGCTGCCGTACCTTCTACTGCAGCCGCGCCATCCACAGCACCCTCTTCCGCAGAAGCATCTTCCAACTCCGCCTCTTCGGCTTCTACGGCCTTCTGCTTGTCCGTCTTCGCCGCGTACTCGATCAGGAAAGGCCCTTGCAGCTTGTCCTGGATCTGCGCAAACTTGCCCAGCAACTGACGGCTCTCAGCGGCATTCGCCAGAGCCCAGTCAATCTTCCGCTCCGCACCCTGCGAGTCGGTAAAGCTCACCGACCACGTCTGGTGCTCTTCATCCAGCACCGGATCGCCTACAGCGCGGAACTGGTACTCCTTCAGGATCGCCTTCAACCGGCTCTGCATCTCCTTCAGCTTCGCCGTGCTCTGGAAGTCTTCCTTCTTCGCCGGGGTGGCACCTTCATGCGCAAACAGTTCGATGAAGTCCTTCGTCACCTGCTGGTTCCGCAGCCGCTTGTTCACCTTGTCGAAGAACCCGAGGTACTCGTTCAACTGCCCCATGAAAGTCGTCAGCTCTGCGCCCTCTATCCGCGCCTTCGCTTCGCCGTAGGTCAGTACCATGCCGTCCGAAGCGCGCTTCACCATCACCTGTACGTACTCGCGATCGTCCTTGATGTACTGCTCGAACTTGCCCTTTTTGATGCGATACAGCGGTGGCTGCGCGATGTACACATGCCCACGCTTGATCAGCTCCGTCATATGCCGGAAGAAGAATGTCAGTAGCAGCGTGCGGATATGCGATCCGTCCACGTCAGCATCCGTCATCAGGATCAGCTTGCCGTAGCGCAGTTTGCTCGCATCGAAGTCGTCCTTGCCAATGCCGCAGCCGAGAGCCGTAATCATGGCGCGAATTTCTTCATGCCCCAGCATCTTGTCGTAGCGGGCCTTCTCAACGTTGAGGATCTTACCCTTCAACGGCAGAATCGCCTGGAACCGACGGTCGCGGCCTTGCTTCGCCGTTCCACCGGCCGATTCACCTTCAACCAGGTACAACTCGCAGCGGTCCGGCTGACGCTCAGAGCAGTCCGCCAGCTTACCCGGCAAACCACCACCATCCAGGGCACCCTTACGCCGGGTCAAATCGCGGGCTTTACGCGCAGCCTCACGCGCACGTGCCGCATCGATCGCCTTATTGATAATCTTCTTCGCGACCTGCGGATTCTGGTCCAGGAAGCCGCCCAACCGCTCATTCACGAACGCCTGCACAGTGCCGGCGATATCTGAGTTCAGCTTGCCCTTCGTCTGCCCTTCAAACTGCGGCTGCGAAAGCTTCACGCTGATCACCACCACCAGGCCTTCACGAACGTCATCGCCGGAGAGGTTCTCCTTCACATCCTTGAACAATCCCAACGACTGACCCGCAGCATTGATCGTCCGCGTCAACGCCGTCTTGAAGCCCGAGAGATGCGTACCGCCATCGATCGTGTTGATGTTGTTCGCAAACGTGAACACCGTCTCGGAGTAGGCGTCGTTATATTGCAGCGCAATCTCCATCGCTACGTTGTCGCGTTCCGCCTCCATGTAGATCGGCTTGTCATGCAGCACCGCCTTGCCCTTGTTCAGGTGCTTGATGAACTCTGCAATACCGCCGATGTACTTAAACTCCTGGTGCTTGAACTCACCCGACTTGGTGTCCGTGTTGCGTTCATCCGTCAGATGGATCTCAAGGCCCTTATTCAGGAACGCCAGCTCCCGCAGCCGCTGCGCCAGCGTGTCGTAGTTGAACTCGGTGACGGTGAAGATGCTCTTGTCCGGCAGGAAGTGGACCTTAGTGCCCTTGCGCTTGGAGGGACCCATCTTGCGCAGCAGGCTGATCGGAGCGCCCTTGCTATAGTCCTGCTCCCAGGCATGCCCATCGCGCCAGATCTCAACATCAAACTCCTGGCTCAGAGCGTTCACGCAGCTCACACCCACGCCGTGCAGTCCGCCCGAGACCTTATAGTTCGAGGCGTCAAACTTACCGCCAGCATGCAGCATGGTCAGAACCACCTGCACCGCCGGCATCCGCTCGCCGTTGATCACCTTGTCGTCCACCGGAATCCCGCGGCCGTCGTCCACCACGGTAATCGAGTTGTCCGCATGGATCGTCACATCGATCCTGGTCGCATGTCCACCCAGCGCTTCGTCCACCGAGTTGTCAACGACTTCATAAACCAGGTGGTGCAGCCCCTGCTCGCCGGTCGACCCGATATACATCGCAGGGCGCAGCCGAACGGCCGCCAGGCCTTCCAGAACCGTAATATTTTCAGCGGAATAGCCTCCGCCTTCCTTCGGGGAGGACGGATTTGCGGAAGCATTCTTTGCATCTTCGGGGAATTCAGCGGGGATTGCGGACGATGCCATGGATCTCCATGCAGCCGTAGCTGGAAAAACTCGGGGAATAGGTTCTGCTCCGAAGTACCCGTCACCATCCAAAAGCCGCGTCAATCAAGCACTTTGTAGGTCTTGGGGAGCCCGTTTCAGTCCCTTAAGTATAGCACGCGAAGCCTCTCTTCCTGCGTCTGCAAAACCCTCAGCAGCTCCCCCCGAGACTTCCACCTCGCCAGCCCCGCCAAACCCCGCCGCAAGCGCAAGAAGCAGCCCTCCTGCAAACTTTTCAACAGCCCATCTAGCGCACGCCATAGCTCCGTCGCTAACCATGATGTTTCACCCCCGCCGCCACCCTTTCCACCCCAGCCCACATCCTGGAAAGTTGTACTGCAATAACACCCATAGATTGCTACTCTTGCCGCAAGTTGTACTTGAGGTGATAGCCCTATGAAACTACCTCGCTCGATTGTGAGCGTTTTTGTCGGACTCGCCCTCTCCTCCCCCGCCGCCTTCGCCTGCAACCTCCCCACTACAGGAGCCATCGGCTGAGTTCACCACATCATCCACCCCGACGAAGACTCTCAGCCCCGCCGCCACCGCGAGCACGAACACCCCAACACCGGCTGCGGCGGCAGCAAATCCTCCTGCACCACCTCTGCTCCCGCTACTCCACCCACCTCCCCCAAGTCCTGACCCATCCAGTAGGCGAAACCACCCATAAAAACTACAGGCTGCCGGTCATCGGCAGCCTGTAGTTCTATCCAGCAGAGTGAAGCCACCCAGCCATCCAGACGATGTCTATAACGCCTGGCAGACCGCAGTAGGCAGCGGAATGTCGCGAAAATCCGTCGTCAGTTTACCCGATCCCTGCGCGTAGTACGGATGGTCGCGGATGTCCGAAAGAATGGCATCGCGGTCCGCAAAATCCGACCGCACCCAGTACACGTCCGCAATACAGCGATCTGTCCCCCACATCGCTGCCAGCACATAGCCATGCTCCTTGGCATAGCGTGCCAGCGCCATATCCATCACCGTCAGCACATCCTTCGTCTCAACCGGTGCTCCACCCAGCTGTGCCCGATACTCCGCATTGCTGGAATAGTCGCCCCACACCCGGTACAGCAAAATTTCCGGTTTGTATTGGTCGAGATAGGCTGCGGTCGGGTAATGCTCATGGTGCGCAATATAGGCGTCGTTTAGACCCAGCGCATCGATTGCCCGCCATTCTGAGTAGAACGGCAGGTCGCCCGCCTCCGTCACCACCATCGTGTAGTTTTTGCTGGCATACGGCTTCAGCCGCTGCGCCAAATCCTGCGCCCCGTGGTTCGAAAAAGGCTCCAGATATAGGTGGGCGTTGTAGTAAATCGTGAAGAGAACCAGCACGGCAAACATGCCACCGACCGGCAGGGCCATGGACCTGGCCCGCGCGGGACCATCGCTCCCTTCTGCTTGTTCGTTCCACCAGCCTGCCACCAGACTCCCAAGTACCAGCAGCGAGAACGGAATCATCACATATTGAAAGCGAGAGTAGTGGTTGTTGTCGCCCGAGATGAACATCCATACCGCAGTGAACGGGACCATCGTCAGCAGCCACCCGATCGTCTGCTGCCGGGCAGCGCGATTCCGCAAGCCGAGCGCAATCAAAGGAAGCAGTGGCATCAGCATCTCCACCATGTTTCTGAAGCTGCGCTTCAGTCCGGATAGCTGCAACGAGCTGGAGTGTTTGATATAGAAGGGGTTCGGGAATGGATAGCCAAAGTAGTGCAGCCGCCATCCAAAGTAAGCTCCTCCAAACACAGCAAAGATGATCCCCACCGCGATAATCAGCTTGCCCCGGTCCGCCCACCCGCTCCGCACTCCGTACACCACCGACCCAAGCATCAGAATCGCCAGAATCACCCCATCCGGCCGAATCAGGCCAGCCGTAAAGCCCAGCAAGGCAAACCAGATCGCGCGTCGCCAGGTTACCCCTCGTTGCACGCACACCATGCCCACGCACCACGTCAGCAACGCAAAAAATCCGTAAAACGGCGCACTAAACGCCATATCGACAAAGTGATACCCCAGCCCCGCTCCCAGGATGGCTGCAAACCCTCCAGCCACCAGGACGGGCGCACGATACAGCTTACGCAGCACCAGATACAGGGTCGCAACACTCGCGGCATGCGACACCAGCAGGATCCCGGCCGCCACCGTCTTTACGCCAATCTTCGTAATCCCGCTGATAACGCCAATCAGCAGCATAAACAGAAAGTCCGTCGCCCCCTCGACCGGATGCTCCCCGACATTCCAGACGATTCCGTTCCCCCGCGCCACATTCTGTGAGTAGCGCAACAGCATCGACGCATCTTCCATCGGCAAAATCGGATGATGAATATGTCCGATAACGTACATAATCGTCGCAAGTGTCAGCCCTCCCGCAAGCAGATAGTCCATCTTGCTAAGACTTCCGGGTAGTTCAGAAGATGCTGGCACAGCAGAGTGCGAGAACATAAATGGGGTCTCCAAAAACACATTGGCGTACAGATTGGATAGAAAGGACCGTCAGCGATCGAGAGCCTCTTCCGGGCCCGCTGCAACACTAGGGTAAAGCCTCCAGGGTCGACGTACGTTGGTCTGATCATACCTCGCACCTCCCTCGCCATCGGCCCGGCAATTCACTCCACTACGCCGAAAACGGCACTCCCCGCCCAAAAGTCATATATAATTGGCAGGTTGTCAGAAACACCATCTAGTCAGGAAACATAATGCCAAAGTTGAAGACTCACAGCGGCGCATCCAAGCGCTTTACCAAGACCGGAACCGGTAAATTCAAGCGCGGCCATTCCAAGATGCGCCACATCCTCACCTCGAAGGCGACCTCAACCAAGCGTAAGCTCGGTGGTTCGGCGCTTGTCTCGGATGCGGATCACTACAACGTCTCCCGCATGTTGCCCTACGCCTGAGTTTTACTCAAGCACTGGAAGCAAGTAGGGAAGAGGTTATTGTTTCAAGTCGAGCCGTGCATACGCCGCAAGGCAACAAGCACAAAGGGTCAGTAAAAGCGTTCCCGGCCCCTGGATTCTGCGTTAGCGGGTCCACCGAGACTTGAAGTTGCAGAGCGAGTGAAGAGGCCACCATCGTCATTCTTCCGAAGCTCTTTCAGAACATCTACTTCTGATCGAGACGAAGAATACGACCCTTACCTCCAGCCGCTAAAACGAACTACGCAAAAGGAGAATCAAGATGCCCCGTGTAAAACGGAGTACAAAACGTAACGACCGACGCAAAAAGATCCTCAAGCGTGCGAGTGGTTACTTCCTCACCAAGTCCAAGCTCTATCAGGCAGCCCAGGAGGCCGTCGAGCGCGGACTCATGTTCGCCTACACCGGCCGTAAGCAGAAGAAGCGTCAGTACCGCGCTCTCTGGATCGTCCGTATCAACGCAGCCTGCCGCATCAATGGCATGAGCTACTCCACCTTTATCAACGGCCTCAAGCTCGCGAACAACGGCCTCGATCGCAAGATCCTTGCTGATATCGCAGTCAACGACGCAGCCGGCTTCGCCACCCTCGCAGCACAGGCCAAGTCTGCTCTGGCAGTCGCCAAGGCTGGTCACGATAAGGTAGCAAGCGCAAAGGCAGCAGCCTAAGCACTCTGTACGTCGCACTTCAGCAAGGGCATGGCTTCGGCCATGCCCTTACTGCGTGTCCCGCACCCATATTTGTCGTATGGCCACGCAATCAAGCGACTGCAAGCCGTGTGTCGTTAAATCATCCGCATCTCACAGCCTGTGAACAACGCAACTCGCCCTTCCGTCGGCTATCCTAGAGGTATGCCTGACCCATCCAACCCAAAGGAAGCCTCCCCGACACCCACCGCCTCCTTTGAATCCTGGGGCCGCTACCCCAGCTACCCCGCGACGATCTCCCCGCTGCACTGGCAGTCCGACTACGCTCCCGCCGTCGCCCCTCTTCATCCTGGCGGAGCACTCGCCGTAGGCATGGGCCGAAGCTACGGAGACTCCTGCCTCCTCAAGGACGGCACCCTCCTCCTCACCACCGGCATGAACCGCCTGATCTCCTTCGATCCCGCCACCGGCGACCTCACCGCCGAGGCCGGCATCACTCTCGCTCAGATCCTGGACTTCTGCGTCCCCCGCGGCTTCTTCCTGCCCGTCTCTCCCGGCACAAAATACGTCACCCTCGGCGGAGCCATCGCCAACGACATCCACGGCAAGAACCACCACGTCGCCGGAACCTTCGGCTGCCATGTCACCCAGTTCGAACTCCTCCGCTCCGACGGCACCCGCAAGCTCTGCTCTCCCACCCAAAATCAGGACTGGTTCGCCGCCACCATCGGCGGCCTCGGCCTCACCGGAGTCATCTCCTGGGCTACCCTCCGCATGAAGCCCATCGTCTCCCGCAACATCGACTACGAGGGCATCCAGTTCCACGGCATCGACGAGTTCCTCGACCTCACCGACAAGGCCCACAACGTCGAATACACCGTCTCCTGGGTCGATTGCGCCTCCACCGGCAAGAACTTCGCCCGCGGAATCTTCATGCAGGGCGACCACTCCGACCGCCCCACCCCCCTCACCCAGTCGCCCGAGCCCAAACTCGTCTTCCCCATCGAAGCTCCCGGTTTCGCCCTCAACCACACCACCGTCAGCCTCTTCAATACCGCCTTCTTCCATAAACAGATCTACCAGCGCGTCGTCGCCCTCCAGGACTACGAGCCCTTCTTCTACCCGCTCGACAAGGTCCTCCATT
>JANYER010000167.1 GCA_025359825.1 Granulicella sp. | reverse complement strand
AAATAGCTGGCACTACACCGTAAATTACGCGATTCCTGGCGACATATGGATCTCCTGGATATCCCGGCACAAAAAACAACATGACAAAACCGCAATACATCAGAAAGCACGCGGGAATAGTGACAACTATTCCTAAAATCTGCATCCACCTCGAGCGCTTATCTAATAGCAACATTTATTACTCCGTTTTGACTTTGGCGGATTCAAAGCAAACACAGAACGGGGATAAGGACTACACAAGAACGGGATTAGACATCTGAGACGATGCGATAAGAGAGCATACCCCAGGGGCTAAAGCCCGGTTTGTTGGCTACCTGTGGTGCCAAGGCTAAAGCCTTGGCTTACCACAGAAGCAAGAACAAAATTGCCTTGGGCTAGCCCACAAGTAAGAGCAAAAATCTAACGTACAAATGATGACGCCTGTCTTGTATCTTCTATTCCTTAGCTTTGTTTGTGGCTTTTACCGGTGCTTTGTTAGCGACAGCCTTCTTCGCCGCGGCCTTTTTAGGAGCAGCTGCTGCTTTAGCTTTAGCCGGGGTGCCATTGATCAGCGCAGCCCAGCGAAGTTCCGGCGCGACAGGGTTTTGTGCTTTTTTTACGGCGAGATTCGCTACTGCATCCACGATCCAGTCGAAGTTTTCTTTGCCGACGGAGTGCAGGTCCGCGTCCGGCGCGGGGTTCATGAAGTCGATGGCGTAGGGGATGCCATCTTCGACTGCGAACTCAACGGTGTTGAGGTCGTAGCCGAGGGCGCGGCAGAGCGTGAGGGCGTCCTTCTCCACGCGCTTCAAGAGTTTGGGGTCGTAGGCCGGGGCATCCAGGACGTAGCGCTCGGCGTGGGGGCGGCGGGGGTCGTAAGCCATGATGTGGACCTTCTCCTGGCCGATGACGTAGCAGCGGAAGTATTCCTTGAAGTTGACCGCTGCCTGGAGGGTCATGCAGAGATCGCGAGTCTGGTCGTAGGCGGCGAAGAACTCTTCGCGATTGTGGACGTGGAAGACGTCGCGCCAGCCACCGCCGTCGTGCGGCTTGAGGAAGGCGGGGAACTTTACGTAGTCGAAGATGGCATCCCAATCGAGCGGAAACTCGAGGTTGCGGAGGGATTTGCTGCCGATCTGCGGTGGATAGTGCTTGTGCGGAAGCAGCGCGGTACGAGGCACAGCGACGCCCAGCTTCGAGGCCAGCGCGTAGTTGAAGAACTTGTCGTCTGCCGACCACCAGAAAGGGTTGTTGATGATCTGCGTGCCGGTGAGCGCCGCGTTCTTGAGGTAGGCGCGGTAGAAGGGCATGTCGTGCGAGATGCGGTCGACGATGACGTCGTAGCCGCATGGCTCCGCCATATTGACGCCGCCGAGACGGACGAACTCTGCCGAGATGCCGTCGATCTCCATTGAATTAATCCTGTCGACGAATGCGCTGGGGAAGGTGTTCTCCATGCCGAAGAGAATTCCGATTTTCTTCATCGCTCACTCCTTTGAAAACTGCTACGTGTTGGGGCTGAACGTGCTGCCTTTTGAAAGCAACTAGATATAGGTGGCAAGCATCTTCTGCCACCAGGGCCAGTCGTGACCACAGTTATCGCCCCAGACGTCGAGACGAACGGGAATGGATTTTGCACGCAGCACATTGGCGAGCTCTTCATTGGCGTTCCAACACATGTCATGCACGCCGGTCGCAAGGACGTAGGTATTGTGGCGGTACTGGTCGAGAATATTGCTGTCATTCACGTTCGGCAGGTAGTGGAGGGGCAGGTTGAAGTAGCAGTCGTCGTCGTAGTACCCATTCAGAAAATTAACCGGGTTGAATGCGCCTCCCAGCGAGAGCATCGCCTTGAAGATGCGCGGATGCCGGAACGCGATGTTGGCAGCATGGTAGCCACCAAAGCTGCAGCCCACAGCGGCGATGTGCGGGTTGTGGTTCTGTCCGCGCAGGAACGGCAGCACCTCGTCGATGCAGTAGCGCTCGTACTGCATGTGGCGGGCGATGCGCCAGCGCGGCCCGACGGCACGGTTGTACCAGCTTTCCGCATCGACCGAGTCGACGCAGATCAGTTGGAGATGACCATGCTCAACCTGATGCCGGACGGCGTCCACCATGCCGCGGTCTTCAAACTCAAAGAAGCGTCCGCACGAGGTGGGAAAGACCAGCGCCGGCAGGCCGGCATGGCCAAAGACCAGCAGCTCCATATCGCGGCCGAGAGAAGGGGAAGACCACCTGTGATATTCGCGTTTCACGTTAAGTCCCTCTGCTACCCTTAAGGTCATGGTAGCTCAGGATGCAGGGTACTTTTGCACGGAAGTGGAGCTTTGAGGCGATGACTCGATGGATACGATGACGCGAGCGGTCAGCGCCCCGGCGAGTGCAGGAGAGCTCCGCCTGACACCCATACGGGCCGCCTCGGACGAACTGGCCGAAAACCCGCGCTATACCGTCTATGAGTTCCGCTCAGCGATTGTGCCGGAGGTGCGGGATGTGATGGTCTACCTGCCGCCGCAGTACTTCGTGTCCGACGCCCACTTCCCTGTCTTCTATCTGCATGATGGGCAGAACCTGTTCGACGACACGACCTCCTATATCCCAGGGCGGACGTGGCGGGCGCACACCACGGCCGATGCACTGACTCTGGATGGAGAGATTGAGCCTGTCATCCTAGTGGGCGTCGCAAATACCGGCCTGCGGCGTATGGCGGAGTACACCCCTACCCGCGACTTCAAGATGGGCGGCGGCGAGGGCAGGACCTACGGCCGAGTCCTGATGGAAGAGCTGAAGCCATTTATTGACGCGACCTACCGGACCAAACCGGCAGCAGAGCAGACAGGGCTGGGTGGGTCGTCTTTGGGCGGCTTGATTTCTCTCTATCTGGGACTGGAGAACCCTTCGGTCTTCGGAAGGTTGGCAGTGATGTCGCCGTCTTTGTGGTGGGACCATCGCAGTATCTTCCAGTTTCTGCATACCGCAGATGCCAAATCCGCTTTGAAGATCTGGATGGATATGGGCACGGCGGAGGGGGCGCGCCACGTTCGCGACGCCGATCTGCTGTACCAGATGCTGGTGAAACGGGGCTGGAAGCCAGGAATCGACCTGGTGTACAAAAAGGTCGAGGGAGCCGTACATAACGAAAATGCCTGGGCGGACCGATTTGGCGATGTGCTGCGGTTTCTATTCCGCGCCCACCTGTAACGTTCGCGTGATGAGCCGATAGAGGTTAGTGCAGAGTGGTCGATTTGAGGAGCAATCCCTCCCCAAAAGGTGGTACTCCAGTAGGTGTGGAGTTGTATTAACAAAGCCAAGAAAGAGGGACTACTGTCTGTCCATCGGGCTTGCTGAGAAGGATCTGTCCGAGTCGTACTTTGGGGCTGGCTCTTTCGGGGGCCAGCCCTACTCTTTTGTATTAGCGTGGGAGCGCTGAATGGGTGGCGAATGGAGTGGGTTTGGGG
This sequence comes from Granulicella sp., assembly GCA_025359825.1. Classification (GTDB taxonomy): domain Bacteria; phylum Acidobacteriota; class Terriglobia; order Terriglobales; family Acidobacteriaceae; genus Edaphobacter. The sequence goes on along the minus strand of JANYER010000167.1, from coordinate 14,712 downwards.
AAGAGAGAATATTTCTGCGGATGGAGCAGAGGATGTACGGATTTGATTGCGAAAAAGACTAATATCCGCGATACTTAGATGTTGGGTAATATCGGTCTGCAACCTGTCTGCAAGAGTTGTTAGGGTGTGGAACGCTGTCGGTTGTTGGCTGAGTCGATGGTAGAGCCCAAATTAAAACATGTTTTGAAAGGCATTCCCAGTGTTGATGATCCGTTTGGCGCGCGTTGGAGCGCGTAAGCAGCCCCACTATCGCATCGTAGTAATCGAGAAGGACCGCGCGCGTAATGGCCGTTCGGTTGAAGTTGTAGGTACCTACAATCCCCGCACCAACCCCGCCACGGTAGACCTGAAGCGCGACCGTATCGCCTACTGGACCGGCAATGGTGCACAGTTGTCCGAGCGCGTCGGCAAGCTGCTGGCAGCAGCTCCTGCGGTCGAAGTAACACCCGTAGCTGCCTAAAGTAACCAGTTTAGTAACTTTGGGAACCACCCACTGGTTCCCAAAGTTACTTTATCTTGTTGATTCCATTAGATCTAATATATGGTCTCTGCAATTACACTCTTGGTAACACGACGTACATCACTGTGCTTCGTTTTTGGTTATGACCTTGGTATTCAATCCTTTGTCAGCCATGATCCGTTATCTGTTCGCCTTGGTTTATTCCCTGCAGACACTCGCACCAGACGAGATGCTGGGGTATGGACCTGAACAACATAACGAGACTCCCAGGAGTAGTGCGTAAATGACTGAAATTGAATCTTCTGCCGAAGTGAGTGCTTTATCTGAAAGTATGGTCGGCCTTGTGAGAGAGATTGCGTGCTCTCTTGTGGATAGCCCCGAAAGCGTCTCTGTAGAAGCGTTCGCGGATGGCGAAGGGACGTTGTTGCGGCTACGGGTCGCGCCTACTGATGTCGGCAAAGTGATTGGCAAGCAGGGGCGGACCGCCCGGTCCATCCGGACCATCCTCAGCGCTGCCAGCATGAAGCTGAAGCATCGCTTTGCCCTGGATATCGTCGAAGACAATCCTGGTAACTCCTAAAATATATGTGTTGCTTTGGTACAGACATCGGTCGCCACTAGGTGGCCTGGGTCTACAGGTGTCATGCTCTAACCATGGACTCTGAGACAAACTGGATCGTGCTGGCCCACCTGCTGCGTCCGCAAGGGCGTAAAGGTGAGCTGCTGGCCGAGCTCTATACGGACTTTCCTGAACGCTTCGACGCTGACTGCCGAGTCTTTCTGGCTAAAGAAGGCTTTACCGGCAGTGCAGCCGAGGCACGCGCAGCGACAGTGACCGGCTACTGGCTTCCGGTGGGAAAGAACCATGGCCGGGTGGTGCTGAAGCTGTCCGGGGTGGACTCCATCAACGACGCTGAGCTACTGGATGGGCTTGAGGTCCTGGTCCCCAGAGACGAGCGTGTCCCGCTTGAAGAAGAAGACGCCAACTACATCAGCGACCTGATCGGATGCACGGTGTACGACGCAGGCGAGGCTGTGGGGGTCATTGAGGATGTGCAGTTTGCAACGACTCCGGATGGTCTGCGCCGACTGGAGGAGACGGCCCCGATGCTGGTGTTGTCGTCCACCAGCGGTGAGGAGCTGCTGGTTCCCTTTGCCAAGGACTTCCTGGTAAAGATCGACGCTGAGGCCAGGCGAGTGGAGATGATTTTGCCGGTGGGGTTGCTGGACGTCAACCGATAAGCTACTGGGAGATTTCGTTTAGAAGCGGTACGCAAGCCCAATAGAAATGATGGGGAAGATGGGGTACTTCTTAGCTTCTTCGTTGATATCGCGTATCTCGTTGCGGAGGTTGGTCTGGGTGTCGGCGTCGGTGGCCGCATTGAAGCAGCCCTGCACGGTACAAGCTGTACCGGCAATTTTGACGTCCATCACGGCAGGGCCGGTATAGGCCGCACCGATCTCGAACGGAACGCTGAAGTGCTTTCCGTTGCGCGGAATGATATTGCTGAACCCGATGGTCAACGCAGGCGCGATGTGGCGGTCGAAGTTGATGGTGGCCGTACCTGAGACCGGATCGTCGACGCTATTGATATACGTCACATCGCCCAACGTGAAAGTCTTCGCCGCGGGCACGTGTGCATCTCCGGAGAGGTTGTTCTTGTAGTAGAGCAGGCCCGGGCTGATGTGGAAGCTCCCGTGGAACGGGAACCAGTCGATGGCGATCTGTCCGGATCGAAAATTGACGCGGGTGGAGTAGTCGATACCGTCAATGCTGAAGGCGTAGTTGAAATCGACAAAATTGCCAGTGGCCCGCAGGTTGAGCGAGCGGGAGAGCGGAGTGGCAATCTCTACGCCAGCTCCGAGTGTGCTTACTTCTATACCGATGGCGACCTTGGAAAATGGATGGACCTTGAGCTTGTCGCCCTTCGCTTTGGACTTTGACTTGCGCTCGGCCTTCGATTCGGCGGCAAGCGACTGCAGGTCATGACTGGAGGTGTATGCGAAGGAAGGCGCATCGGGCATTCCAGCATTGGACGTTGCTGTTGATGGCTCGGGTGTAGAGACCGTCGAATTCGTGAGTGCGAGGGTCGATGATGTCCTGCCCTGGGGACGTGCCCAGCAGCAGCAAAGCGCGAGCGTGAGTGCAACCGCAGCGATTTTTTTTAAGACCATGCCTCTGTCCTTATAGCAGTTCTCTGCGCTTCGACCGCGTGCACTTTAGACCGATAGGATGCGCGTTTCCAGATAACTGCCGCATGGCCCCCATGTCTCCGTCGTATTCATGGGAGTCAATTTAGACTGGATAGTGTCACGGTATCAGACAGGGATTCTGGGTTCGATACAACTCTTGTTCTCTTCCCTTGCGCTGAACCCAATTGGTCAATCCAGTCGGACAATCTATTGATGCGTTTCGATATTCTTACGATCTTCCCGGGCTTCTTCGACAGTGTGCTGGACTACGGCATTCTGAAGCGGGCGCAGGTGACGGGACAGGTGCAGGTGGCACGGCACGACCTGCGCGACTTTACCCACGACCGGCACCGCACGGTTGACGACCGACCCTTTGGCGGCGGCGAAGGCATGGTGCTTAAAGCGGAGCCTATCTTCGACGCGTTCGAATCACTCGGCCTGTCAGCGAAGGAGCAGCGAGACACCTCTCGCGAGACGGTCATCATGCTCTCTGCCCAGGGACGTCCTTTCAGCCAGTCCATGGCCCACGAGTTAGCGGGGATGGATAGGGTGGTGATTCTGTGCGGACGTTATGAAGGTATCGATGAACGGGTGAACGAGATGCTGTGCGACCGCGAGGTTTCGATTGGCGACTACGTGCTTTCCGGCGGTGAGTTGGCGGCGGCGATCCTGGTGGACGCGGTCGTCCGGCTGCTGCCCGGCGCACTTGGGAACCCTGATTCGGCGCGGTTTGAGAGCTTTGGCGCGGAGGACGTCGCCGAAGAGAGTATGACCACGGACGGTGTGCCGCGCGCGACCCACGGCTCCGGGGGTCTGCTCGAATATCCGCACTACACGCGACCGGCTGAGTTCCGCGGCGTCCCCATCCCCGAGGCGCTGATGAGCGGCAACCATGAGGTAATTAAACGTTGGCGGCGACGCATGTCGCTAGAGAAGACCTTGCGCAACCGCCCCGACCTGCTGGAGAAAGCGACGCTGACAGACGACGATGAGCGCACCCTGCGCAAGCTTCGGGCCGGCATACGGGGCGCCATGGAGCAGGAAATGTAGCTAAGTGGGGGAATCCGAGCAGGTTCGGCCCGATTTCATGCTCCCTCTTTGAGGCTAAAAGTGAGTCTTTCTGCACAAAATCATGTACACTAAAAACTTGAGTTTAGATTCAGATTAGGAAAGTAGTCATGTCAATTCATCCAATCATGCAGAAGCTGGCCGCGAAGTTCGAGCGGACCGATCTACCGCAGTTCGCCCCTGGCGATACTGTTCGTGTTCAAGTGAAGATCAAAGAAGGCGAGAAAGAACGTCTTCAGGCCTTTGAAGGAATGGTTATCGCCGCTCGCAAGGGCCCACACGGTACCTTTACCGTGCGCAAGATGAGCTTCGGCCAGGGTGTCGAGCGTATCTTCCCGTTCAACTCCAAAGTCGTCGACAAGGTTGAGAAGGTTCGTTCGTACCAGGTTCGCCGTTCGAAGCTGTTCTACCTGCGCGGTCTGCGTGGCAAGGCTGCCCGTCTGCGCGAGGTCGAGCGCGCCAAGTAACTCCATCCTGCGAAACATGCAGCGCGAAAGCCACAACCTTACGGTTGTGGCTTTTTCGATTTGAGATGGCGGTGCACGATATCCGGCAGGCAACGATATAAACTTGGGGTCTGTATGGTTCGATCCTCCAAGTCAAGCACCGGGGTACGCGCAGACACACCCGACCGAAAGCCCATCGGAAAGGCTGCCGAAAAGCAGCGCATGCTCAAGCAGTTAGTATGCAGCGATGCGCCCGAACAGGCGTTGCGCTACCACGGCTTTGTCATCATCGCAGGCGTGGATGAAGTAGGCCGCGGTGCCCTGTTCGGCTCGGTGGTGGCGGCGGCGGTCATCCTTCCGGAGGCTTTGGATTCCCTCGCGAAGGCTGGCCTGAAAGATTCCAAGCAAATGAGGCAGAAGGAACGCGAGGAGTTGGATGGGATGATCCGTGCCCTCGCACTGGCGGTGTCATCGCAGAGGTGGATGCAGCGACGATCGACCGGATTAACATCTACCAGGCGACGAGAATGGCGATGCTCAGGGCCGTACAGGGACTGTCCGTGGAGCCCGACCATCTGCTGATCGATGCGATGAGAGTGGATCATCCTTGCGCCCAGACGCGGCTATTTTATGGAGATGCACTGAGCCTCTCAATCGCAGCAGCGTCTGTGGTCGCCAAAGTTTATCGCGACGGACAGATGCGTGAATTGGATAAGGTCCACCCGGTCTACGGATTGGCAGCGCATAAAGGATATGGAACAGCACAACATCGTCGCGCACTTGCGGAGCACGGACCATGCGATCTGCATCGGCGCAGCTTCGGCCCGGTAAGCGCCTCCGATCGGGACAGCGTCATCGAGACAGAGATAGAGAACGAGTTGCTCTTTGACGACGACAGTATCGAGGCGGACCGTGCATGGGAGGCACCTCTTTGAACCTGAAGATGATATGCGTCGGCGCCCACCCGGATGATGAGTGCTTCGCCTTTGGTGGCGCCCTGGCGCTGGCCGCTGAGCGTGGGATCGAGACCTACGTTATCTGCCTCACCGATGGTCAAGCTGCGAAGCATCGCGGCGATACCGATTCTGGTGAGGCTCTCGGGGCAGTCCGGCGCGCTGAGTTTGAAGCCTCCTGCAAAGTACTGGGAGTGACGCATCACGAGATGCTGGACTTTCAGGATGGCCAGCTTGCGTTTATCGACTTCTCTTCGGCGGCCGGCCAGCTGGTGGAGCGCATCCGCCGCTTCCGGCCGAATGTTGTGATTACGTTTGGCGTGGACGGTGGCCCCAATACCCATCCCGACCACATGATGGTCTCGATGTTGACCAGCGCAGCGTTTCACTGGTCGGGACGCGCTAAACGATATCCGGAGCTGGCACCGGTCTTCCAGCCGCAGCGGCTCTTCCACGCGACCGCTCACTTCTTTCTGCCGGAGCGACAGGCACCGCTGCCCGTGCCGTGGACGGTGAAGCTGGACGTCAGCAGCGTGCAGGCACGCAAGGCACTGGCGTTTCGACAGCATCCCTCGCAGGGTCCACTCATTGAGTCGACCAGGGAGTTGTTCGAGCAGTACGGCGGCGAGGAGTGTTACGCCCTGATGGCGGCTGAAGGCATCCAACCGATGCGGCTCACCGCGGATATGTTTGAAGGCCTTGACGGTTTGGGTGAGCGAGGAGTTTGAGTAATGCGTGAAGATTTTTCGAGTATCGGTTCCCATGATCCATTGGAGGTCTTTGAGGCGTGGATGGCCCAAGCCGAAGCCAACGAGCTGAACGACCCGAACGCCGTGGCGCTGGCGACCTCTACGGCTGAGGGAACGCCCTCCGTGCGGATGGTACTGCTCAAGCAGTTGGACGTGCGCGGCTTCGGCTTTTTTACCAATGCGGAGAGCCAGAAGGGCCAGCAGTTGCAGCAGAATGCGCAGGCTGCGATGTGCTTCCACTGGAAGTCGCTGCGACGACAGGTGCGTGTGGAGGGGATAGTCTCCGAGCTACCCGCAGACGAGGCGGACAACTACTTCCACAGCCGCTCGCGTCGAAGTCAGTTGGGCTCTGCCGCATCGCAGCAGAGCCGTATGCTCGAAAGTCGCGCGCAACTGGAGGGGATGGTCGCGAAATTGGCGGAGCAGTTCCCTGCCGCGATCCCCCGCCCCGAATACTGGAAGGGATTTGTACTGAAGCCGTTGCGCATCGAGTTCTGGCAAGATGGTGCCGACAGGCTGCATGACCGCATCTTATTTATTCGCGAGGGTGACACCTGGCGAACGCTGCTGCTATTTCCTTAGCCGCGGTACTTGTTTCTGCAGCATAGTGTGCACAACGACCGCGGTTATGTTTAAGTAGGCGGACTCTATTGGTCGTTCTCCCTCAAAAGGGGGAGAACGCGATGTCTGGAACCATGTATTTTTGAAGCTTGAATAGTTTAAGGGAGAGCCGTGAAGTTCGAACTGATTGAGACCGTGGCGATTCAAGACCCAGAAGAAGTGCTTCGGGTTCTTGAGGTGCATCTGCAGAAGGTTGCCGGCCAGGTTGTACGAACAGAAGGCCAGATTACTGCCTACGGAATCGGCCCCTCTCCCCGCACCGTGAATCAGAGAGATACGACCGTCTTCGAAGGACGGCACGTAGACGGCAGCACCGTTTTGACGGCCAATGTTACGTACCAGGCCTCGGCATTGCTCGGCAACAGCCCGCAGGACGACATCGTGCGCGGCAAGATCGAAAACGCAATCGACGAGATGCGCGCGGAGCTTAAAGTATGGAAGCCGTGGGCATCCCCGCCTCCGATTGGCAATGAGGCTGGCGGCGACGGGCAGAGCCAGGCGCTTTCGACTGAGACTTCCTACTTCACACAGCCGAGCCGTCCCTTTGAGACCGCGACCGAGAGCTGGGGCAGGCCGTCCGCTCCGGAGCCTCACACGTTGGAGCAGGGGCCAGAATCAAGTCTGCTCGAGACCGCCGCTAATCCGCCGGTCGTAGAGACTACTGCGTCACTTGATCGGAAGCCATCTGTCCCTCCACCTGCTGCTATTACGACTGCGCCTGTAGCTTCGGCGGACACTCTATTAAATGCAGTTGACCAAGCGCCTATAGAAAAAAATGGCGTGGAGACAGCAGAGCCACCGAAGGCTATACGGGTAGGCCGACATTCCGGCATTCGGACGGGCGGACGAGCCGGATCAAGATCGGGGATACGTAAGAGCACAGTACGCCGGGCCTCATCAACCACTACAGAGGCCTTGGCCAGCGAGCCCAAAGTAGTGGTAGCGCCGCTTGGCGACGTACCTCTTCGCGGGCTACTTATGGGACAAGGCCTTGAGGAAGCACCACAAGTCGCAGCCCCACGCGGGCGTGGTTGGAAGGTCGCACTTGGAGTTTTCGTGGTGTTTGGACTGGCCGTTGGCGGAACCTACGCCATGCGCTCTCAATTGCCGGAAGCCTGGCAGTCTCAGGCAGGCGAATGGACCTCGGATTTGCAGCGTGTGGGCAGAAAAATAATTGGAGCGGTCCCAGCGCCGCAGCCGTCTCCTGCTGCGACGGTAGAAAAAGCACCGAAGGCAGAGCCGGTGAACCCTGCCATCGTGCCTGCTCCTGAGTTGGCCGTCCGTGCCGAGAGCAATATTTATCTCTGGGTGCAGGATTGGGCAGCTGCGCTACGCTCCCACGACTCATCCGCACAGGCATCTTATTATGCAGATCCTGTGGACAAGTATCTGACCCAAACCGCCGTCACCCACGATGCTATCTTGCAGGACAAGAAAGACAGTGTGGTGCACCGGGAGCGACTGTGGACCATCAAAATTGAACGCATATTCGTCGAGCGGCAGACTGCGACGGAGGTTCGTCTTCGACTGGTGAAGCATACGATCGCTCAACCCGACAATGGAGGCGTGGACGAGAAACTGGTGAAGTCGCGGCTCCGCCTAGAGCGAACGGGCGATACGTGGAAGATCATCGAAGAAGAAGACCTGAACTAACGCAGACGCTTTGCCTCGGCAGACTCCGGCGCAACTGAGATCAGATGGGCATGGACGATGAATCGTTGCGGCGCGGCACCGATGAAGTCAAACGGATAACAGGTGATCAAGACCAACTCAGGACGGCTGGTGATCTCCAGTACATCCACGCGATCTGGCGCGACCACCTCCATACTATCGATACGATAGCGGTAGGTAGATATCTGGTCTGAAAGCTGAATCTCCATACCAGTCGAGGCTCTGCGCAGAGGACGAAAAAAGGTGTCACGATGTCCTGCCAGGCCAACGGTTCCCAGTCCTCCAGGCAGAGCGGTACCTTGGATGTGTCCAACTCCCTTTAGCAGGCTGGCGGGACCGAAGTCTGGAAGAACAGCCACAGACAACGATAGCGATGGGATGTCGAGACGACCCATGACGGAAGAAGTCGCCCTGTCTGAGACCGTTGATGAACCTGGAATATGAGTCAACTCAGGAAAAGAGTCTTGTGCTGCTACAACTCCTGTGCCGGGCTGGGCTGTCTGGCGATAGACCTCCGCCCGAAAGCCGAGAAAGAGCGTGTAGCTCACGCTGATGAGTGCAATGAGCCAGAGCGCCCGCTCCAACGTATGACGGGTTTTGACTTGCATGGATTAAGCTATAGGCTGACTGGGAGACGAACAGGCAGCAGTAACGATTGGACGCGTAAGACGCAGCAGCGCAGCCGAAACAAGCGAGAGAACGCCTGTGAGCCATAGCCATGGCAGGTTGCTTGCTGTGTGTGGAAGTTGTGCGATGACCGGTTTGCGCGGAGCCACCTTCCCTGAAGCTTGTTTGTATCGTTCTGCCTTAATTTCCGGCGCAGCCCCTACTGTGGATGAGGACAAGAGCCAGAGTGTGACCAACTCCATGTCTTCCTTGGATAGTGTAGGGTCCGCCTTTCGTCCTTCGGAGGCGGGATCGATCGCCGGCACCTTAGAGTCGTTTACCTTCGCAATGGCAACCGCCTCAGATTTGGGGTAGACGAACTCCGTAACAGCGGAGGTCTTCGGCGCATACCATCCACGCAGATAGGCCGCGCCCTCGGCTCCGTTTGACCAGTTGACGATGTTGGAGGCGGCAGGCTTGCCGATTCGGCTATTGGGAATGCCGATAAATGTAGCGTGAATATCGCCGCTTGTAGAATCGACGCGGACAATATCTCGGTCGGAGAGGCGGTTAAGGATTCGTATGGAGTAAGAGCCCGGCTGCAGTGTCGTGCCCGGGACCTTGGTAGGAGTGGAGAGGGTAAACATATCGGTGGGAGGCGCGGCCCAAAGTGAGGTGGAAAGCAAGGCCAGAGAGAGGTAGAAGGGAGTAGAACGAAGGCGCATGATGAACTCCTAGATGCAGGGCGTGCATGGTCCTGTTCTTTAGGAGTACGTGATGGCTTCAGATTTGGATTTCCTGGGCTGCTAAATTTTGTTTGCAGCACGAAGCAGAGCAATTTCCTCTGAATTGAAGACCCGGGAGCGCGTGAGAAAATGCATCCCCTCCGGGCCTTCCAGCGAGAACATGCCTCCGCGGCCCGGCACCACATCAATGATGAGTTGGGTATGCTTCCAGTACTCAAACTGGGATCGCGACATGTAGAACGGCGTATAGCCAAGCGTTCCTACGAGCACATCTTCGTCTCCGAGCAGGAACTCTCCACGGGCGTAGCACATAGGGGAGCTACCATCGCAGCATCCACCCGACTGATGAAACATGAGGTCCCCGTGCTTGCCATGAAGGGTGGCAATGAGGGCGATCGCGGCGTCTGTAGCAAGGACCTGGTCGGGGATTCGAGGCATGAAGATACTTAGTCGTTCCGATAGGAATCGCTGGCCTGCCACACGGCAAGCCAGCGACTGTCTATTGCTGTTTAGAAGAAGCCCATGGCGTCGGGGCTGTAGCTGATGAGCTGGTTTTTGGTCTGCTGGTAGTGGTCCAGCATCATCTTGTGGTTCTCGCGTCCGATGCCGGACTGCTTGTAGCCGCCAAACGCAGCGCCAGCCGGATAAAGGTGGTAGCAGTTGGTCCAGACGCGGCCCGCCTGGATGCCCCGTCCGAAGCGATAGGCACGGTTCACATCGCGCGTCCAAACGCCGGAGCCGAGACCGTACAGCGTGTCATTAGCGATTTCGAGCGCCTCCGCCTCGTCCTTGAACTTCGTCACCGAGACGACCGGCCCGAAGATCTCTTCCTGGAAGATGCGCATCTTGTTGTGGCCTTCGAAGATGGTTGGTTCAATGTAGAAGCCGTTGCTGAAGTCAGCACCGATGTCCGACCGCTTACCGCCGGTCAGCACCTTCGCGCCCTCCTGCTTGCCGATGTCGAAGTAGGAGAGGATCTTTTCCATCTGCTCCGACGAGGCCTGCGCGCCGATCATGGTCGAGCTATCCAGCGGATTGCCGCGCTTGATGGCCTGCACCCGTGCCAATGCGCGCTCCATGAACCGATCGTAGATCGACTCCTGGATCAGTGCGCGAGAAGGACAGGTGCAGACCTCGCCCTGATTAAGGGCGAACATGGTGAAGCCTTCCAGGCACTTATCAAAGAAGGCATCGTCTTCATTCAATACGTCGGCGAAGAAGATGTTGGGCGACTTGCCGCCCAACTCCAACGTCACCGGAATAATGTTCTGTGAGGCGTACTGCATGATCAGGCGGCCGGTCGTGGTCTCTCCCGTAAAGGCGACCTTGTTTACTCGCGGACTGGAGGCCAGCGGCTTCCCTGCCTCCACGCCCAGACCATTGACGACATTCAGTACACCAGGTGGCAGCAGGTCGCCGATCAACTCCATCAGGATGAGGATGGAGAGTGGGGTCTGCTCGGCCGGCTTCAGCACCACGGCATTGCCTGCGGCCAAGGCTGGCGCAAGCTTCCACACCGCCATCAGCAGCGGGAAGTTCCACGGAATGATCAAGCCGATGACGCCCAGTGGCTCGTGGTAGTGGTACGCCACAGTGTCGTCGTCGAGCTGCGTCATGCTGCCTTCCTGGGCGCGGATGCAGGCGCTGAAGTAGCGGAAGTGGTCGACACAGAGCGGCAAATCGGCGGCCATGGTCTCGCGGATCGGCTTGCCATTGTCCCAGGTCTCAACCGTGGCCAGCATCTCCAGATTGTCTTCGATGCGTTGAGCGATCTGCTCCAGCACGCGGGCGCGATGGGTCTGCGAGGTCTTGCCCCAGGCGTCCTTCGCCTTGTGGGCTGCATCCAGCGCGCGGTTGATGTCGGCGGCGTTAGAGCGAGGAATCTCGCACAGTACCTCACCTGTTACGGGCGTGATGTTCTCAAAGTAAAGGCCGGAGGAGGGCTCAATAAACTCTCCGTTGATGAAGTTGCCGTAACGCTTTTTGAATGTGACTGGGAAGCCGTAGCTGCCGGGGGCGACTTTAGGAGTGGGGGTGGTCGCGGTTGCCATATGGAATTACTCCTTAGTAAAAATCCTTGCTGCTTCTCGTTCCGCGTCGTGCGCGGTGCGGTTGCTACCGCGATAGAACAATACTCCGGTCATGGGTGGTTTGGGTATCGGCGCGGTGCAAAACGTCCGGTGCCAATATGAAAGCCCCACGGCGATGGCCGGGGGCTGTTCGTGCAGGATGCAACCGAAGTGAACTAGGGCGCGGGCGTAAGAGGTGCGAGCTTCAGATGCTGGCGCAGCTCCGTACGCGCAGCCGTCAGGTCGTGCTGGAACCGCGGATTGCTCAACATGGCAGCCAGGATGGCGTAGGCCACCCGGCGGCTGGCCTCAAGGTCGGAAGGATAGTGGGCCTCGCAGACGACACGATTCTCGCCATACTCCTCGGCGCGTGCCAACACCTCGGTCCGCTTCTCCGGGACCATCTGGAGCAGTACGAAGCCGAACAGGTAGCCGTTCAGCGTGTGTCCGGATGGGTACGAGAAATCCTTGTTCGTGTCGCAGATCGGGTGGAGCGAAGTATCGAAGTTGTACGGGCGCGGGCGCTGGAAGTAGGCCTTTAGCGGGCTATTGAGAAGGCCAGCGTCGTTACGGACTCTGGCCGAGAGCAAGGCCGTTAGCGGGAGCGCGTCGACCGTATAGTCCGGCCCCAGCACCTTGGCGTACAGGAAGATGTCTTCGTGGTGGTCGTCGTACTCTGCCTCGGCGACCTGCGCTGGCGTGCGGCTCTGTTCGACGCGATGCACCTCGGCCAGCTCTGCCCGCGTGGCGGTGGAGTCCTGTGCGGGCGGCGGAGGCAGGACCAATGTGAGGTCCAGCAACATCGGATCCACGTAGTTTGGCGTACGCACCTTGGCGGGCTTGGCGGCGGGAGCAGGCGTCTGGGCCTTGAGAGTTTGGCACGAGAGCGTTACGGCGACGAGCGGCAGAAGCAGAAGGGCGGCGGGTTTGCGAAGGCACATGATGGTTGACGTTACTGTACTGTCGATGCGCCGCTGCAGTGTGAATGTGAGGTGAATGCTGGGGGCTTCGGTTCAGGGTGTTGCCAAGATGGAGTTCGCGACGTAGTTTTGTTGTGGTCGAGGATTAAGTCATTCTTTCGCAGTCCTGGCTGCTGGGGAACCAAGAAAATTAGCGAAACTGGATTGGATTGAAGGAGATGATGATGAGCGAAGAAGGAGTCGGGCGGCGGAGTTTTCTCAAGGGTGCGGCAGGCGGAGTTCTTGGGTCGGCTGGGATGCTGGCCGGTTTGACCGAGGGCGCGTTCGGCATGTCGCCATCGGACCCGGGCGTCATCCACGAGATCGCGGAGCCAGGCCTGTACGGTGGGCAGGAGGCCGAGGCTAAGCCCAAGTACTCCATCAAGTTCGCGGTCTGCGGCATGAGCCATGATCACATCTACGGCATGGTCGGCGCGGTGCAGCGCGGTGGCGGCGTGCTGGTTGCCGCCTACGGTGCTGAGCCGGACAAGGTCGCGCTTTTCAAGAAGCGCTTCCCCGACGTAAAAATGGTGGGCTCTGAGGACGAGATTCTCAACGACTCCTCCATCCAGCTGGTGCTTTCTTCGACTGTCCCGAGCGAGCGTGCTCCGCTGGGCGTTCGCGCCATGAAGCATGGCAAAGACTTTCTCAGCGACAAGCCAGGCGCGACCACCCTGGAGCAGATCTCCGAGATTCGCAAGACCATCGCTGAGACCAAGAAGATCTACGCGATCCTCTACAGCGAGCGGCTGGAGGTGAAGGCTGCAGTGAAGGCTGGGGAGCTGGTGCAGTCTGGTGCGATTGGGCGCGTCATCCAGACCATCAATATTGCTCCGCACCAGATCGTGCAGAAGGGTGCCGATCCTTACGCGGGCGGCGCGGGCGGACGGCCGGAGTGGTTCTGGGAGCCAGCCAAGTACGGTGGCATCCTGTGCGACATCGGTTCGCACCAGGTGGACCAGTTCCTCTTCTACACCGGCTCTAAGGAGGCAGAGGTCGTGGCCTCGCAGGTCGCGAATACAGCGCATCCGCAGAAGCCGAAGTTCCAGGACTTTGGCGACATGATGCTGCGCGGCGACCGCGGCTTCGGCTATGTGCGGCTGGATTGGTTCACTCCGGACGGCCTTGGGACGTGGGGCGATGGACGCTTATTCATCCTCGGGACTGAGGGGTATATCGAGGTGCGCAAGTACACCGACGTCACCCGCTCGAAGCAAGGCAATAACTTGTTCATCGTCGACAAAAACTCTTCGCGGTACATCGACTGTAACAACGTGGGTCTGCCCTTTGGCCCGCAGTTTGTGGCGGACATCGTGAACCGTACGCATATCGCGCAGGACCAGGTGCAGTGCCTTCTTGCCGCAGAGTTGGTCGTAAAGGCGCAGCTTAAAGCGACTCAAGTCACGCTGAAGGCCTAGTCGTACTTTGTAGTCGGTAATGCAGTGCAGGAGATCCGATATGGCTGTTGTCCCAAGTAACGTTTCGCGGCGTAGTTTTTTGCGAGGTGCTGCTGGGGCGGCAACCGTAGCCGGTTTCCCTGCCATCGTGCCAGCTCGCGTATTTGGCCAGCTGGCACCGAGCAAGCAGATCAACGTGGGCGCGATCGGCGTCGGTCGCATCTCGCGTGGCCACGACCTGCCTGCCATTCTCAAGAACAACAACGCGCGTGTGATGGCCGTCTGCGATCTGGATGCAGAGCGCGTTGTGCTGGGCAAGAAGTTGATTAATGACTTCTACTCCGAAAAGAATGGCAAGCCCTACGACGGCGTTACCGGGTACAGCAGCTACCATGCTCTGCTGGCCAATAAAGACATCGATGCCGTGGTCATCTCTACGCCCGACCATCAACATGCGATCATCGCTGCTGCCGCCGTCCGTGCGGGCAAGGACGTCTACCTGCAGAAGCCGGCCTCGCTGACCATCGCGGAGGGGCGGTACCTGAGCGATGCTGTGCAGGCCTCGGGCAGGATTCTGCAGATTGGCAGCCAGCAGCGTTCGTGGAAGCAGTTCCATCGAGCCTGCGAGCTGGTGCGCAATGGACGCATCGGCGAGGTGACCCACGTCGAGATCGGGCTACCGGGCGATCCTGCGGGTGGCAGTCCAACGTCGATGCCGGTGCCGAAGGGCTTCGATTACGATGCGTGGCTGGGATCGACTCCGATGGTTCCGTA
>JANYER010000122.1 GCA_025359825.1 Granulicella sp. | reverse complement strand
GCTTTGCCGACGAAGGCGCAGTGGCCACCGTGGCGGGGCTCGAGGAAGGTGATGTTGGGGTTGGCTTCGATCTTGGTGCGAGTGTCTGGGAGGAGGCGGATGAAGGGGTCGTCCTGTGCGTGGAGGATAAGGGCGGGGATGGCGATGCGGTCGAGTGTGCGGGCGGCGGCGGCGCGATAGTAGTAGTCGTCGGCTGAGGTGAAGCCGGAGTAGAGAGCGGTGATGCGGTGGTCGAACTCGCGCAGGGAGCGGATGTTGGTGGCCTGGTTGGGATCGTAGGCGCGCGGAAAGAGGGTGGCTTTGCGGCGGAAACGACGTAGCAGCGCGCGGAGGAATTTGAGTTCGTAGAGGCGGTTGAGGGGCTGGTGGAGGGCGTCGGCGGAGGGGCCGAGGTCTACGGCGGGGGAGACTCCGATGACGGAGCGGAGTTGCGGTGGGGCTTGCTGACCGAGTTCGCCGGCGAGCTTGAGGACGATGTTGCCGCCCATGGAGTAGCCGATGAGTGAGACGGACTGCAGGCCGTGCTGCGCGGTGAAGAAACGGAGGACGGCGAGGACGTCGTTGGAGAGGCCGGAGTGGTAGAGGGTGGGGGTGAGGGCCTCGGTGCCGCCGCAAGTACGCATGTTCATGCGGACGACGTTCGCACCGGCGTGCCAGAGTTTGTTGGCGTTGCCGATGATGTACTGCGAGTTGGAGGAACCTTCCAGGCCGTGAAGCAGAATGGCGGTGGGGCGAGAGGCGCGGACCTCGGATGGCTGCCAGTGGCAGTGGCAGAGGACCTGGCTGGAGATCTGATTGTCTGCGGCGGCCGAGACCTCGACGAGTTGCGCGATGGGGGCGGGGAGGTGGTCTTCGCGGGGTAGGTAGTTGCCGAGGATGGTCTGGAGGTGGCCGTTGGAGAGGAAGCGGCGCGGCTGGAAGTCGGGTGCGGTGAAGCGAGTGGTGCTTATGGGTGAGGTAGTGGTGGACATTTACTTTGCCGCCTGGAGAAGGGCGGTGGCGTTGAGTGCGCCGGTGGGTTCGTCCTCGTGCTTGAGGTAGATGTAGGTCTCGCGGGTGGCGGCGAGTTTTGCGAAGCGCTTGCTGAAGGCGGCGATCTCGGTTGGTGAGTAGCCGCCGTTGCGGCGGAGGCGGAAGCAGGTGTGAGTGGTGGAGGTGTGAACTTCGGGTGAGACGAGGTCGTCGCTTTCGGCTACGCAGAGTGCGGCATTGTGATCGCGCAGGGTGGCGTATGTGGGTTCGGCGAAGAAGGACTCGTGGCGGAACTCGAAGGCGATGGGTGGGGCGGAGGCAAGCGCGGGAATGGAGAGGAAAGCGCTGAGACGCGAGGGAGTTTCGTCGGGGTCGGCTTTGAAGTTTGGGGGGAGCTGGAAGAGGAGCAGGCCGAGGCGATGGGCGTCGCGGATGGGGGCGAGGGCTTCGATGAATTGGGCGACGTCGGAGTCGCAGTCGCGCAGGCGCTTGAAGTGGGTGATGCGTTGGGGGGCTTTGAAGCTGAAGCGGAAGTGTTCGGGTGTGGCGGCAAGCCAGCCTTCCAGCATCTTCGCCGTGGGGAGGGTGCGGAAGGTGTAATTGACCTCGACGGAGTTGAGCTGGGAGGCGTAGAACTCCAGGAACTTTTTGGCGGGAAGTTTTTCGGGGTAGAAGCCGGGCTTCCAGGTGGGGTAGGCCCAGCCGGAGGTGCCGACGTAAAGATTGGATTGCATGGGGGGCGCTGGCGGAGGGGCCGGATGAATCGAAGGCAGAGGTTTGGATGCTCGGGGCACGGTTGCTGGCCTAAGTCTCACAGGTTGGGTAGTGATTTTACTGGAGGAGGAGGATTGGGGCGGCTAGTGGGTTTCGAACCCACGACATCCGCTGCCACAGAGCGGCGTTCTGCCACTGAACTATAGCCGCCGTATCCAATTCGATTGTAGCATCTGTAGCATCAGATGGGTATACGGAGTGAATAGTTTGCTCCGGGTGGGTGCAGTACGAGGCGGTGAACCGATGCAGACGACAGTGAAGCCGGAGATACTTTCGCCGCGAACGAAGCGGGGCGGAGCGATGTTCGATGACGAGCATTTGGATATTCTGTCGCATGTGCTGGATGACTTTATCCGGATTCCGGGGACGTCGATCCGGTTTGGGCTGGATGGGATTATCGGGCTGATCCCAGGGGTGGGAGATGCGATTGGTGGGATTGCTTCGTGCGTGATCCTGGTGGCGGCGTGGGTGCGCGGGGTTCCTTCGCCGGTGCTGGCGCGGATGGTGTCGAATGTGGCGATCGAGGTGGTGGTGGGGGCGATTCCAGTGGTGGGGGACATGTTCGACATTGCATGGCGTGCGAACCGGCGGAACTATGCGCTGCTGACGGGCAGTGTCGAAGCGCCGCGGAAGGTGACGCGGCGGAGTTGGTGGTTTCTGGCGGGGCTCTGCGTGTTGCTGATGGTGCTGGTGATGGTGCCGACGCTGCTGGTCGCGTGGCTCTCGGTGCATGTGTTTGCGGGGATGTTTGGAATGGATTCACACATGCGGTCGCGCTGAATTGGGTCTTGGGTTGGTTTAGCGGCGAACTATAGGTCTGGATGAGGTAAACTGTTGAGAGTCGGGGCGTAGCGCAGCCTGGTAGCGCATCTGGTTTGGGACCAGAGGGTCGGGAGTTCGAATCTCTCCGCCCCGACCACCACTTTTTAGTGGATTCTATATTTTAGTAAGTCCTTCTGATGTCTTCGTCGAAGGGCTTTTGTCATTTGGGATTTGCTCTGTGGGGAGCGGGCCTCAGTGGTTATCCGCCCGATTGACAAAAAAAGAGCTGCACGTTGGCTCGGACGGCGCATCCAAGGTGGGTATGAAGCGCGTTATTGTTTGCGCGGTTCAAGATTAAATTACTCAAGACTGGACGATGATCCATGTTGAATTTTGGGTTGCAGCTTACTCTCTTGCTTACCATTGGGCTGTTTGGCTTTGCACTTATCCCCATTCGTCGCATTCAGACGATGCTGCCGAACGGGAGATTAAGAAAAATATGGTGTGGCGTCGCTGCGCTTAATCTAGTGTCGGTGCTGGGGACTGTGGCTTTTCTTGTTGTGAATGCAAGTGAAGGCTCAGATCACAAGGAGGATTTGCTTGTCATGCTCATTCTCTTTTCAGGTTCGCTCTTTAGCCTCACTATCAGTCATCTGTCGTACCTGACTGCGCTGGACGCCTCTCGAATTGCCTCGCTAGAACTAGCTGCCACGATCGATCCTGTGACAAACCTTCTCAATCGCCGCCAGATTGTGGCCCTGCTTGAAAGCGAGTGTATGGAGTCGCAGCGAAGGCAGCGCTCACTTTCCATACTTATTCTTGATATCGACAACTTTAAACGTGTTAACGATACGTACGGACACGCAGCAGGCGATGTGATTCTGCGGACATTGGGACGATTGATTGCAGATACAGTACCCCTGATGTCGTCAGTAGGACGATTCGGAGGCGAAGAGTTTCTGGTCATCCTACCAGGAACAACGTCTGCCGAAGCGAATATTACTGCCCAAAAGGTGAGAGGCCTCGTTGAGGCCATGACGGTGACGCATGGTGACCAGGCTGTGGCTTCGCCTACTGTCAGTATTGGGGTGGCCACAACCTTTGGATGGAAAGAATGTTCCGATGAGCTTATTGCTATTGCAGACGAGGCGCTCTATGCTGCGAAGCTTGCGGGACGAAATCGCGTCGTGCACGGCTTCGAGCGAGTGGACAAAAATAGACTGGCACCGCTTAAGATCAAAATTTCCCCTGCATGGACAAACGCCCCCGATTCTGCAGAGCGACTTGTCTGACTGAATCGCAGCAGGGTTGGTTAGCACGCGCGCCTCCAAATGAGCTTTATTCCGCAGAAACCCCGACAATCAGGCTGATTTTCAGTTCTTTTAAAAAACCTTAAGGTTCGATTAATGCTCAAGTTAGTTGACCCAAAAGTTGTATGGACGAAGCAACTCCACCTGCAGTTATGTCCTCTGATGGTTTAGGTGTAACCCATTTGAAAATTCTCCTGCACGATCTGGAGATTGACCTCCACGGGGAACAGCTAATTCAAAATGGAGACCTCTATGAAATACATGAAAGCAATATTTGCTTTGGTTCTATCTGCGAACGCGATTGCCCATGCGGACACGTTGCTGCTGGGTAGTTACGGCACTGCTGCAATCAATCCTGGTGTAGTGAATTCTTCTGTGTCGTACTTGTCTGCCGCTTCGATGGTGAACACGGGCACATCCACGACTTACAACATCACTCCTGCTGACAATACCTGGCACTCGGCACTGCCGAATTCGAGCTATGTTTCTTTCAATCCGAATACGGCACCTGGTGGTGGTTTCGTTGCGCCGAATGGTGACTATTACTACACGGTGACGTTCACACTGACCTCGTTGCAGGCGAGCACTGCTACCGGCTTCATCTCGGTGCTGGCGGATGACACCCTGGCGGTTTCGCTGAACAATCAGCTGTTGCTTGCTTCAGCTGGTCCGATGGGTGGGTCGAACTCTTATGCGCGGTGCTCCGATGTTGCGCCAAACTGCATTACGCCGACGAATGTGACACTCACTAGCTTGATCGCTGGTGTCAACACGCTCAGCTTCGACGTGAAGCAGGTGAACCTTGTGGATACTGGACTAGATTTCTCAGGTTCGATCACTTCGGGAACTATTAGTTCTGTGCCGGAGCCTGCTTCGCTGGCGCTTTTTGGCTCCGGCCTGATCGGTTTTGGCGGGATGATGCGTCGCTTCAAGAAGTAACCTGCTCCAAAGCTAGAGTGTTGCTGCGTGACTGCATCACGCTAAAAAGCCCACACCTCCAGACTGAGGCGTGGGCTTTTTAGCGTGTGTGCGAAGGGTGATGGTTAGTGTCGTGTGGGTTCGTTGAGAGCTTCGAGGGCCATGACGGCGTAGCTGGTGGCGGCGTCGTTCATGAATTGGCCGACGTCGGTGGCGGGCTCTCTTTGCTTGTTGAGGGAGTAGGCCTCCCAGCGGCCGTCAGTATGGCTTTGGTTATGGAGGAGCCATGCGGTGGCGGCTTGCATTGAGATGGTATTGGCGGGGATGCCGGCCTGGTGGAGGGCGTAGACGGTGAGGCCGGTGGCGTATCCGTCGCTGCGGGTATCGAGGGGGGTCTTATCGTGGCGGCTCCAGTCACCGAGGGTGGTGAGGGTCCAGCCGCCGTCGGGCTGCTGGTGGGCGGTGATCTCGGTGAGGAGCGCGGTGCGCTGGGTGGGGGTGAGGAGGCCGGGGATTCCAGCGGAGGCCCAGAGGACGACGATGCGGTTGAGCAGAGGTTGGGCGGCGTAGTTGGTGATGAGATAGGTGCGCAGGTGGTCGAGTGCGGGCTGGATGGCGGGGGTGTTCTTGTAGTCGTCGGGGGCTTGAGCGACGGCGATGGCTGCAAGGGTTGCGCCGTAGTACTGCGACTCGTTGGATTCCCAGGGGGCATTGTGGAAGTTGAGCCAGTTCCACGCGCCGGCCTGGTCGCCGGTGGTGAGCTGGGTGGACCACATAGCGGCGAAGGCCTGGCGGGTGATCTCGGAGAGCTGGGGTTGCGTTGCGCGGGTGGTGTGCGGCGCGATGCGGGTGGCGTCGTAGCGGGAGAGGATGAGGGCGTTAAGGACAGACTCTGTGCCGCGGGATTCGATGGCTTTACGGGGGCCTGATTGGGCGTCGTTGTAGAAGGGTTCGACCTGGTCCCAAAGTGTGACTCGTTTAGTTACGTATTGCAGCATCTCGGTTTCGGTATGGGAGGGGCCGGACTCGCCGAGGGACTTGCGGAGGGTGGGACGGGCGAGCGCATAGGGCAGAGTGGTGTGGCAGGAGACGCAGGCGGTATCGTGGTCGCGGCGGGCCTTGGGCCAGGACATCCACCAGGTCTGGCGGGCGTCGAGATGGTGGGCCGCGGTGACGCTGTTCCAAGTAGGGCTGGCGGCTACGGGCGGTACAGGGCGTAGGGCAACGCCGAGGATGGCGGCGGTGGCTACGAGTGCTGCGGCGGAGTAGAGGTACGGGCGTGTTTGCATAGGGTGTGTGCCTTGCAGCCCAGCTTACATCCGCTTCGTAGCAGGGGCGAGATTATTTATTGCAGCTACTGGGCAATGAGGGTGAAGGGGGCGACGTAGAGCTGGTTGCCGCCGCGGAACTGCAGCCACATCTTGTAGGTGCCGGGCTGCTTGATGGAGATGTGGAGCATGAGGTCGGGGGAGGAGATGGAGTTTTCGGGAAGATCGGCGCCCATCTTCATGGTGCCGGGCGGTGCGGTGCTGGC
>JANYER010000076.1 GCA_025359825.1 Granulicella sp. | reverse complement strand
CGAGAACCTCGTGTTCGAAACTTACGGCTTTCGCCCGTCCGAAAATGGCATTGCGCCGGACGCCACGAACACGGAGATCAAGGAAACGCTGCGGACGGCCGTTCGCGGCGCCTACGAGGCGAAGGAGAAGGCCGTCGGCGCCCAGACGCTGCGCGATTTCGAGAAGTTCTTCATGCTCCAGACGGTCGACACGCTCTGGAAAGACCACCTTCTCGCGCTCGACCACCTCAAGGAAGGCATCGGCCTCCGCGGCTACGCCCAGCAGGACCCCCTCGTCGCCTACAAGAAGGAGTCCTTCGAGATGTTTGAGGCAATGATGCTCCGCTTCCAGGAAGACACCGCACGCCACCTCTTCCGCATGCAGATCATCGGCCCTGACGGCACCCCCATCGAGACCGCCGAGCAGCTCGCTCGCATCCAGAACTCCACACCCGTCATCGAAAACACGCCCACCCTGCCGTCCGCACCGCAGCAGCAAGCGCTCCCCCCGAGCAGCCAGCCTGGCATCCCATCCAGCACCAACTCACCCGGAGCAACACAGTCACCACGCCAATCGGCACCCGCCTCCAACCGCGCGCCCTCCACCACCATCGATGCACTGGAGCGCGAGTTCCACAAGAAGAAGCAGCGTGAGCTCGACCAGGCCCGCGCCGCCAGCTCCGCCTCCGCAGACAACAACGGCAACACCCCTCGCCTCGCAGGCGAGAAGGTAGGCCGCAACGACGACTGCCCCTGCGGCTCCGGCAAGAAATACAAAAAGTGCCATGGGGTCAACGCCTAGCACTCCCAACGCCTAAACCGTAGCAACAACAATGCCACTGCAAACTTCCTTGCAGTGGCATTGTTATGTTTGCGAGCAAGCGGAATCATCGCGGAAGATTCGGACTAGAGCATTTCTCCCGTAGGTGTAGCGCGGGGCTTCGATCATTATGGGCGTTTTCTCCAATGAAAACGCCACCGCAAGCCCGTTTCGGGATACCCATCAACGGGAGAAATGCTCTAGACACCAAACTGACGAAGATGATGATCGAGATGTTTGAACATCAGAATCCCCCACTGCTCCGGCGTCAACCGTCCAAAAAAACTATGAGGATGAGACGTACACCCTGCCGGTCCAGTAGTCACGGCACGATCAATCAGTCCATAAAGCCGGTCTCGCTCTGCCAGGAAGCTGCGCTCGTCCAACACCACAAACCCCGGCACAGTCGGCGAATTGCGACGCATCGGCTCATCATCCGTAAGCGCCTTCGACTTCACGAAACCGCCCAGCAGCCGCCCAATCAACATCCGAGGAGGCAGAATATCGCCGCAGGCCTGCTCCATGCCTTTGCATAGATGCGCCAGAGCCTGTGCCGCATTCATCTTGCCCCATTGGCGTTCGCTATCGGATCGTAATTGCGCAAGCCTGTCCTTGAACGCCTCTCCCGCACCCGCTTCAAAAAAACTCCGCATAGGAGGAATCTCTTTCTAAAGCTCCCCTTATATCAGGCGAGCCTCACAACCCATCACCACAAAATAGTCTTAACCACCCACCCGGTCCAGGTCATACAGCAGCA
This sequence comes from Granulicella sp., assembly GCA_025359825.1. Taxonomy (GTDB): domain Bacteria; phylum Acidobacteriota; class Terriglobia; order Terriglobales; family Acidobacteriaceae; genus Edaphobacter. The sequence goes on along the minus strand of JANYER010000076.1, from coordinate 6,322 downwards.
ACTTTGCCTTCGTAGCCAACGTCGTCGCACCCTCAGCATCGCCCGAATCCAATGCCTCCTGCGCCTGCCGTTGGAAGTTCCGTATCTGGCTGATCTCCGTCCGCTGCGCATTTACCGTATCCGCCGGCAACGCCTTCAGCCGCCGTTCATTGGAAGCAATCAATTCCACCGCCGCCTGCCGTTTCTGCGGACTCGCATCTCCCCCGGAAGTCAGCGCGCCAATCGCTGAACCCGCTGAACCTTCCGCCGGCACATCCGCTGCGGCCACCTGCACTGGAGGAGCCACCACCGGCGGCGCCACCTTTGCCGGCCGACGCCGTTCCCGTTTCGGTTTAGAAGCAGCAGCCGCCACTGGCACGGGTGGCACCTTCACCACCGGCACCTCCACCATCGGCAGATTTGCTGGAGCAGGTGCAGTCTCCAGCGCCACCGGAGTCGTACTTTGTGGCAACACGACGGCCTTCGCCTTCTTGTGAAAGCAGCCGCTCAACCCCAGCGTCAAAGCGGCACCCATCAACGCTGCCGCAATCCGCCTCATACTGTTGCCGTGCACGTTCAAACGTTCTCCTTACCTTTTAGACCAAGGCCTTTCCCATCAGTCACACCTGCCAGTACTGCATCCGGTCCTGCTTCGCTACGCCCTGGGCCACCAGCCTTGCGGCCTTCGCCACTCGCCGCAACCGGTACTCTAAGAGTAAATGTAGTCCCTCGCTCCCTGGACCCCTCTTCAGCCACCGACCGCACCTCCATCGCACCGCCATGCATCTGCAGAATCCGGTAGGTCGTCGCCAGCCCAATTCCACTTCCCTTGGGCTTCGTCGTAAAGTACAGCTCAAAGATACGCGGCAACACGTCCGCCGGAATACCTTCCCCTGCGTCCGCCACCTCCACCAGGGCAAACTGGCCCTCCCGTCGCACCGCCACCCGCAGCGCACCACCCTCCGGCATCGCCTGCATTCCGTTCAACATCAGGTTCAGCAGCGCCTGCCGCATCTGCTCTCCATCCACCCGCACCATCACGGCATCCCGCGGCATGTCGGTCGTCACCTGCACTTTATTCTCCGCCATCTCAAATCCCGTCAACTCCACCACCGAGTTCACCACCCCACGCAGGTCCTGTTCCTGGAGATGCAGTTCCATGGGGCGAGAGAAGTCCGCCAACGTCTGTACCACCCTGTCCAGCCGCTGCATCTCGCCCGACAGGATCTCCACATGCCGTTGCGCCCCGCGAAACACCTCGTTGTCCTCGGCGGCCCCGTTCGCCAGCTTCCCGCGCAGCAATTCCAGGTGCACCACCATCGCGTTGATCGGGTTCTTCACCTCGTGCCCCACCCCTGCCGTCAGACGCCCAATCGCCGCCAGCCTTCGCGACACCTCCAGCTCCTGCCCCAACTGCAGTGCCGACTCTGTATCCCGCAGCGTCAACAGCGTCCCCATGCTCACTGCCTCGTCGCCGTTCCGCCCTGCATCCTTCCGCGTGTCGTGGATGCGGTCCAGGGAGATCTGTACCTCGCGGCCATCCTCCAGCGTTACACCCTCTGCCATCACCTCACGCCCACTCGCGAACGCCTCCAGCACCGCCGCCCCCAGCGCCGTCTCCGGAGCAAAGATCTCCTCCAGCCGCATCCCCACCATCCCGGCCCCATCCGTCTCCCGGCTCACAAAGTGCTCCACTGCATCCGACACCATCACCGCCCGGCGGTCGGCCGTAAACAGAAGCACTCCATCGCGCAGGGTATCCAGCATCTGGTTCAGGTTCGCCTGCAACGCCGTATACCCCGCAGCCTTGGTACGCATCTGCTCGCCCAGCCGGTCAATCGTCTTGGTCACCCGCACGACCGCGTCGCTGCCTCCAGCACCAGCCTCCAGCACCAGCGGCCCTGCATCGCCAACACCCAGCCCCATCTCCGGGGCCTGCGTCAACCGCTCCAATCGCCGGCTGATCTGCTCAATCGGCAGCAGTGCCAGGTTCGCCAGCAACCCCGCCGCCACAATGGAAGCGAACCCTGCGATCAAAGCAAAGATCAGTGCCGCCCGCAGCCAGGGTGTATACGAGTTCTTGAGGAACGTGGAACGCACCCCCACATGCACCGTCAGGAACGGGCTGCCGTTGCGGTCCAGAGCCTGCGTCAGGTCCAACACCCGCGGCTGTCCAAACACCTGCCGCACCTGGTACACCACGCCTCCGTACCGCACGGTGTTCAGGTTCGTCCGAAACGTGGATAGCTGCCCCAGCGAGTCCGGGTCTGTACTCACAAGGATCAACCCGTGCGCGTCTGTCACGCTCACATCCTGCACCGTCGGGGAGTAGCGCACCACCGCGTTCATCACATCCCGTAGCGCATCGTCGCTGCGCAGCGCGTCCATCACTGCCGCATGCAACGCCTCTTCACTGCGGTCCACCGGCGGGTGTGCCTTGGTCCCCGACTCCACCGCCTGCCGCGTCATCAACCAGACCTGGCGCGCCTGCACATCGTTCGCCGCCGCCGTCTGCTCAATCCGCTGCCGCAGCAGCTCAGTCGCAAACACCGCCGACAATACCAGCACAATCGCGAACGTCAACGCCGTCACCGACAGCACCAGTTTGGTCTTCAGCCGCATTCCGCTACTCCGCGTCCTCAGCCGTTGCGTTGTACTCCTTCAGCTTGTTTTGCAGCGTCTTCGCGCTGATCCCCAGGATCTCCGCTGCCCGCGTCTTGTTGTTGTGCGTCGCCTCCAGCGTCTTCACAATCAACTGACGTTCCGCCTCGTTCACCGTCGTCCCCACCTCGACGTGGACCGTCTTGCGGTCATCCAGCAGACGCTGCGCCTCCGCCTTGATCGCTTCCACATCCTTCACGCCCGAGTCCCGGCCCGGCTGCCGTGGCCGTGTCGCCAGCGGGGCAAACCCAGCCTCGCCAAAGTGCGGTGGCAGATGCTCCACCCCAATCATCCCCTGCCCAGCCAGAATCGTCGCGCGCTCAATCGTATTCCGCAGCTCTCGTACATTGCCCGGCCAGTTGTACTCCGTCAGCCGCTTCAGGAAGTTCTCCCGCATCCCCGACACCGTGCAATGATGCCGCTCATTCATGTCCTGGATCATCTTGTCCGCAATTGCACCCACATCCATCGCATGATCGCGCAGCGGCGGCATCTGGATGTTGAACACATTCAGCCGGTAGTACAGATCGCCGCGCAGCTCCCCATTGGCCACCGCCTGCTCCGGATCTTTATTGGTTGCCGCCACGACCCGCACATCCACCGGAGTCTCGACCTTGCTGCCCAGCCGCCGCAGCTTACGGTCTTCCAGCACCCGCAGCAGCTTCGCCTGCGTAGCCGCCGGCATCTCGCCAATCTCGTCCAGCAGCAGAGTTCCCTCTTCGGCTAACTCGAAGCATCCGGCGCGTCGCTCCAGTGCGCCTGTGAAGGCACCCTTTTCATGGCCAAAGATCTCGCTCTCAATCAGCGTCTCCGGAATCGCCGCGCAGTTCACCGCCACAAACGGCTTGTTCCGCCGCGCACTCAACTCATGCAGCGCCCGCGCCACCAACTCTTTACCTGTGCCGCTCTCACCCGTCACCAGCACACTTACATTCGAAGGAGCCACTCGCTCAATCAGCGTGAAGATCTCCTTCATCTGCGGGGAAGAACCCACCAGCGGCCCCAGTCGTCCCGCATCTCGAAGCTGACGTCGCGTCACCTCCAGCTCAACGTCCGACTCCCGCTGCCGCGTCGCATTCTGCAGAATCGTCCGCAGCCGCACCGGGTCCACCGGCTTCGGAATATAGTCATACGCCCCACGGCGCATCGCCTCTACGGCCGATTCAATCGAACCCTGCGCCGTCAGCATCACCACTGCGATTCGCCGCGGCAAGTCCCCGATCCGGGCCAGCAGCTCCATCCCATCCATGCGCGGCATCTTCAGGTCGGTCACGACAATCGAAGGCGACCAGTCCAGAATCCGCTCCAACCCCTCCACGCCGTCCGCTGCACCCTCCGTGCGGTACCCCCAGCTCTCAATCAGCTCCGTCAACCCGGTGCGGGCATGCAACTCGTCCTCGACAATCAGTACCTTTTCCAATCTGCCTCCAAAACCGTACAAGTCTTAAACCAAATACCCGCAAAAAAAACAAGGCCCCAATCAGAAACCGCATCTACCCCAGCATCCACCAAAAGCTCTAGACTGGCCCGGTACTTGTTGGATGCAAGCTATCCTCAAGTGTACTAACAACCGGCAGCCAAACCCTAAACAGCCGCAAACTCTCTTCCAACGCAGCGTCCCACTCGAACTGCTCCCCACATCCAGCGCATGGCACTGTTGGCGAGCACCCAGTACCTTGTACCCTAAAGCAATGCGCGATCCAGAAATCACTGCCCAAACCTACCTCCAGCAGCGTGCCGAACCCACCCCACCCCTGCTCCTCGACGTCCGCGAGCCCTGGGAAGCCGAAGCAGCCAGCATCTCCGGCGCTCTCCTGATGCCTATGGGCGAAGTCACCTCCCGCGCCCACACCGAGCTCGATCCCGACCAGCCCATCATCGTCCTCTGCCACCACGGGGCCCGCTCCCTTTCCGTCACCATGTGGCTCCGCAACCAGGGCTTCGACCACGCCCAATCCCTCAACGGAGGCATCGACCTCTGGTCCCGCACCATCGACCCCGCCATCCCCCGCTACTAACCCGCTACTAACCCAACCCATCAACAACCTTAACTGAAGAACTGTATTCAACCCTAAGAACTGAAGAACTGATCCAGTTTGCCTTTGCCTTTGTTTTTGTCTCTGCCGTTGCCGTTGCCTTTTTGTTTGTCATTCCGAAGGGATCTGCTTCTGCACTCGCCGTGCTTCGGGACAGGTGCCGGGAACAGATGCCGGGTGCCCCATATCTCGATTTTGAGATGTAGGACATCGTGCGCAGCACGATCGCCTTCCTCTAACCCTCCCCCAAATCCGTCATTCTGAGCGAAGTCGAAGAACCCCGAAACCGCGAACATCCCCCATACCGCTCGAACCACTCCGCCCCAAAATCCGGAGGCGCGGGTGCCGGGTGCCCCATCCAGAGTGAACCAGATCGCGCGATGGGGTGGGGGAAGCATAAACCACGCCCCAGGAACACCTACACTAAACTCATACAGGACAAACACTTACCCCACTCAAAACTATTTTCCTCGAGAACACTCAGCAAAATCGCATGTCAAGCCCAAAAACCACCTAACTCGTTCATTCCAAAAGAAATATAAATGAGTATTTAGTTATGGTGCACTGCGTACAATTAAATCCATAGCAAAGAAACGAATAGAAACAGCAACTCAACCGTAACTCCTTTTTTGGAATATTTTAGTCGTAACCCATTTGTTTGGAATATTTTGGCGGCAATGCTACCCCGTAAATCACACAAACAAAAGATCTTGTCCAAAACACCCCCCCCCGGGGGGGGTAGTCACCCGTTCCACAATATTCCCTCAGCATCGGCGACCCCAAGCACCCATTCCGGGCTCCCCAACGTCTATCCTGTTGATTGAGGCTTCATCATGAAACTCACCTGTTTTCTCTTGGCTGCAACTGCTTTATTTCTCCCAAATGCTTCTATAGCCGCCGCGCAGGCACCTCAAGTCACCATTGCGCCCGCACCCAGTCCGTATGACTCGCTCCTCCGCCCAACAGCCTCCTCCAGCCCTCTTGCTCAGCCCACCCTGAGTCCGGGAGTTCTCCTCCTCATGGAACTGGAAGGCCGCTTCGCCCAGGCCGTCGCAGCCGGCGGAGGCAAGGCCTTTGCCACCTGGTTCGCAGACGACGCCGTCACCCTGAACAACGGGCGGCCAGCCGTCCTCGGACGCGCCAGTATCGCCCAGCAGGCCAACTGGGACCCCAAGGTCTACCAGCTCACCTGGGCACCCGAAGGAGGCCAGATGGGCCCCTCCAACGACATGGGGTTCACCTGGGGACACTACGAAGGCCGCTCGGTCGACAAAAATGGGCAGCCTGTAATCACCTCAGGACGCTACTTCACCGTCTGGAAAAAGCTTCCTGACGGCAGCTGGAAGGTGGCCCTGGACGCCAGCGCCAACGAACCTCCGGCAGCCGACAGTTGCTGCTCCCTGCCCAAACCATAAGTCCACTCGTAAGTCCACGAAAGTCTGCGAGTTTACGAGCTTTACAGGACCAAACTTTGGTTCACCTGCTGCCCCAAAAGTAGCAGTGTGGTGAGCCATCCAATTCCCCTACCATCAGAAGGTGAATCGTTCGGCCTGCGAGACTCTTTCGCGGCATCGAAGATGGAACGAAAGTAGTCCTTTCGGTTTCTATACGTTGTTCTTTTTTTTCTCTCGTACCATTGTTCTCTT
>JANYER010000023.1 GCA_025359825.1 Granulicella sp. | reverse complement strand
CAACTACCTCGACGCCATCGCCCTCAAAGCAACCGACGCCCGCCACACCGCCGTCACCGCGCTCAAAACCAAGGCCGAAGCCGAAGCCCGTCAGGCCAAAGTCCGCAAGCAGCTTCTCTCCCTCATCGGCCCCCTCCCAACCAAAACCCCATTGAACGCAAAAGTTCTCGGCACCACCCAGGCCGATGGCTTCCGCATCGAAAAGATTCTCTTCGACTCGCAACCCGGCTTCCACGTCACCGCACTGCTCTATCTCCCCACCAAGCCGTCCGCCACCAAGCTCCCGGCGATCCTCATCGCTCCCGGCCACGGCCCCACCGGCAAGGCCAGCGACTACACCTTCGCCGCCGCCTTCGCCCGCAACGGATTCGCTGTCCTCTCCTACGACCCCATTGGCCAGGGCGAACGCCTCCAGTACCCAGACCCCGCCAACCCCACCCAATCCCTCGCCACCCGCCTCATCGGCGAGACCATCTCCAAATACTTCCTCTGGGACGCCATCCGCGGCATCGACTACCTCACCTCTCGCCCCGAAATCGACGCAACCCGCATCGGTGCCTTCGGCTGCTCCGGCGGAGGCATCATGACCGCCCTCGTTACTGCCCTCGATCCCCGTGTCGTCGCCGCCGGCACCGCCTGCTTCATCACCTCCTTTGACACCCTGCTCCCCTCCATCGGCCCGCAGGATGGCGAACAGTCCATCCCCAACTTCATCGCTTCCGGTCTTGACTTCCCCGACTGGGTCGAGCTCGCCGCACCACGCCCCTACGCCATCATCTCCACCACCTCCGACATGTTCCCCTTCGCCGGAGCGCAAAAATCCGAGGCCGAGTCCCGCCAGTTCTACAAGCTCTTCCACGCCGACCAGAACCTCACCTTCATCACCGGCCCCGGCGGCCACGGCAACATCCGCCCCCTCGCGCCACAGATCCTCGCCTTCTTCCAGCAACATCTCCAATCCGCCGCACCGCCAGCAGTCATCGCAACGCCACCAACCCTCCCAGCCAACACCTTCCAGGTCACACCCACCGGACAGGTCGCTACCAGCTACCCCGGCAGCGAGACCGTCCAGTCCCTCAACCAGAAACAGGCAGCCCTACGCATCGCCGCCATACCCAACCAGAAGATCAAGCACCAGACCCTTATCCAGACCCAGCAGGCCGTTCGCGAAATCACCCGCGCTGCCGCCATCCCCGGCGCGCCCTCGCCCACCAGCAGACCGCTCGGCCAGGCCGACCCTGAACACATCTTCCATCGCCTGGAGATCTGCACCGAACCCGGCATCACCGTAGCCGCAGAGTTCTATCGCCCCACCACCGAGGGCAAGCATCCCACCCTTCTGATCCTGCGCGAGAGCCTCGACCCCGCCCTCGAAGCGCAACGCGCCGAAGACATCGCCAACCTCCGCTCCATGGCTCGCAGCGGCACCGCAGTCTTCGTCCTCGCACCCCGTCCATCACCACCCGGCTCCGAAGAGATTAAGTCACCACTCTTAGGCAGCTCCTATCTGCTCGGTCTGCGCGCCGAACTCGTCGGCAAGACCATCCTTGGTATGCGTGTCGACGACATCACCCGCGCCATCGACTTCTTCTCCACCGGCGCAACCGAAGACCCGCAGAACATCACCGCCACCGCCTCAGGACACCTCGGCCTCGCCCTCCTCCACGCCGCCGTGCTCGACCCCCGCCTCAAGCACATCACCATCGACCACACCCTGGCCAGCTACGACTCCCTCCTCAAGGCCTCCACGCCCCAGAACGCCCCAGAAGACATCCTCCCCGGCGTCCTCCTCCGCTACGACACCGGAGACCTCATCCGCGCCCTCGGCGACCGCGTCACCTTCACCCAACCCATCCCCGGCACCGACAACCTCGCCACCCACTAGCCAGAACAATCTCCTGGGGCCATCCACAAATCTCGGGTGCCCCATCTTCGGCTCAGCTTCATCGCGCCTAAGGTTGGCATCGTGCGAAGCACGACCACTCTCCTCCACTCACCCAAAATCCGTCATCCTGAGCGAAGTCGAAGAGCCTGCCCTGAGCGCAGCCGAAGGGACCCCGAAACCGCTCACATCACCCATACCGTTCTGACCATTCACCCCCCCCCGAAGCCGGGTGCCCCATCCTTTACGGCATCATCGTAAAGGACGGTATCGCGCCTCGCGCGACCGCACTCCGACCCACCACCACAAACCGCCGGGTGCCCCATCCTGAGCGCGCCTGATCGCGCGATGGGTGGGGAAGCCATACTCACAAGGAGTGAAAAACTCAGCGCTTCACCCCACCCACCGGATACCCCTGCCACACATACTCCAAAGCCTCCGGCAGAGTCTGCATTTTCACTGTACGATCCGTATGCCCAGCATTCCTCGCAAACACAAACTGATAGTGGTACCCCTTCGCCGCCAGCACCTTGGCCATGTTCTCATTCGCGACTACCCAGTCATGCATCCCATCACGCAGCGCATTCGAATTCAGGTTGTCGCGATCCCCCACCTCCATCCAAAGCCGAATCGGCTTCACCGAACTCTGCGGAATCAGATGCTCATGAAACTCCCAAGCCCCATGCGGAGTAGTCGCATTCGAAGGCCACTGCTGGTTCACATAGGTGCCCGAGTAGGTCAACACGCGATGGTATAAATCCGGCCGATACCAGGCCATAATCAACGCACACGATCCACCCGAGCTGCCGCCCATTGTCGCCCGCCCGTTCGGATCTTTGGTCAACTTCACATGCGCCTGCTTCTCCACCAGCGGTAACACCTCTGTCTCCACAAACTCCGCATACACGGCGGACATGGTGTCGTACTCCAACCCCCGCTGGCTTCCCTGCGCATCGCCGCTACCGTTGCCGATTGAGATCGCCACCATCACCGGCACCCGTTTCTGCGCGATCAATCCGTCCAGCGCCGTGAACAACAGCTTGTCCGGCCCGTCCGCACCCACGATAAACGGCGCCACCGTCCCCGCCACATACTGTTGCGGCACATACACCGCCACCTTGCGTGTGTACGCAGCAGGATGGCTGGTCGTCACAATCATCTTCGCCGGATCGGTAGGGTCCGCAGTCCCGAATGTCCCCGCCTCCCGCGCAATCCCCGGGTAGATCTTGCTATCCGCAGAGCTCATCGTAAACTCATAGGTCGTCCCCTGCGGCACACTCGTCTGCCCAGTTATCTGCCCAGCCATCTCGGCCGCAGGCGCATGGGTCGGCCCCAGGATGAAGTTGCCATCCACATTCGCCGGAGGCACCACGCCATCCGGGAGTTCTTTGGCAGCAACGTAACCCGCCGTATGTGGGTCCCGCGTCGTCGGAGTCTGACGCGCCGGATTCACCGCAACGGGCGGAGCAGTCGGCACGGCAACACCCTGCCCCACAGCCACCCCTGTGGCACCACTCAAACTCACCGTCAAGCCAACTATCCGTCCAAGCCACACAAAACGCCGCAGAAGATTCATCGCAACACTTTACGCGATCTAAGCCCCAGCTCTCTAGGAATCTCTGAGCTCGTCCTTGTTTTGAAAGGGCGGGACTTCAGTCCCGCCGTGAAGCCCGCATATAGAACTCGGCTTTAGCCACCGAGGGAATACCAGAGATTAAGCAGACGCCCTCTAGGCCGCAGCGTCCGACTCAAAGTACAGATACTTCCGCCAGTTCGCATCCGCACTCCCAATCATCCGCATAATGTGTCGCGACGTATGCAGGCTGAATGGTCTCGGTTCGCGCAGCAGCTTCATGTCCGTGAGCTCATGCAGCATCTGGTTGCCCTTGCGGCGGTTGCAGTTGTGGCAGCAGGCCACCAGGTTCTCCCACGTCGAAAGCCCACCCCGCGACCGCGGAATCACATGGTCCAGCGTTAGCTCTCCGGCAGTCAAAACCACATTGCAGTACTGGCAGGCGTTCCTGTCGCGCAGCAGAATATTCTTACGGCTCAACGCTCGCGTCTGGTGCGGAATCCGCCGGTACTCCAGCAACCGGATCACGCTGGGCATCGCGACCCGCATCCGTGCCGCGTGGAGTATCGCACCCTGCTCCTCTTCGGTCCGCGCCACACCCTTCAGCACCAGCACCAGCGCACGACGCGCCCCGCAGATATTGATCGGCTCATAGCTCGCATTCAACACCAGCACCGGAGTCTGCATCGCAGGCTGACGAAATACTCCTGCCCGCACATCCACCTCAGTCGTAGCCGCCGGAGCCGGTGTTCGCCCACCCGTGCCCTTGCCGCCATGTTGCGACCCATATCCCGCGTGTCGATTACCACTCAATCTCTGCTTCCGCATCTTCCCCGATTGCATCTCAAAGCCCTCCGGTTCAAATCCAAATCGCCAATCGAACTTCTACCCACGACTCACTACCAACTACCCACTATCTTCATTCCACATCGTTACCATCTCCGGCTGCGCCCGTGTAGCCGTCGCAACCCAGACCTTTGTCGCCCCCGCGCGCCGCAGCACACGCGCACACTCCCGCGCCGTCGCTCCGGTCGTGTAAATGTCATCCACCAGCAGCACCTCGCGCCCGACGATCGGCGCACCTGCATCCACCACAAACGCTCCCCGCAAATTCGCTCGCCGCTGCCGCGGAGTCAGCGCAAACTGGCTCTCCGTATCCCGCACCCG
>JANYER010000015.1 GCA_025359825.1 Granulicella sp. | reverse complement strand
CCGGGGGGGGTCTCAAATGTAAGTGCCTTGCTTGCCGCTACTTGGCGGGTGGTAGCGCCGCCAAATATTTGCAAACAAAGGGTTTACGGGTAAAAATAAGTAAACAAACGACTTAGACCCCAGCTTGTGGCCGGGGTCTTCTGTTTTGAGCTGATAGTTCTAGTTTACGCGGTACACCATAACTAAAGACTCATTTATATTCCGTTTGGAATGACGGAGTTAGGTCATTTTGGGGCTTGACATGCGATTTTGCTGAGTGTTTTCGCGAAAAATAGTTTTGGAGGGGGAGTTATACCCAGCCAGCTTACGTTGATGTTGGAGGGGCGGAGGTTGCGGACGCTCGTAGTGGAGAGCCAGCTTCTCGAGAGGGATCCATAGCTTCAACTTCTGGGAGAACGTTATTCGGCGTCTATGCCTCAGCGATGACAGCAATCGAAACCTTGAGTCCGGGTATGCGGACCGGTAGCTTGGCGGCCTGGCGGGCAGGTGGATTTGTAGGAAACCAACACAGCCACTCTTCGTTCATGCCGGGGAAGTCTTCCTCATCCGCCAATATGACCGTGGCACTCGCAATTTTATCCATCGAGGTTCCGGCCGCCTCTAGAATGGCGGCTATATTGGTCAGGCTTTGTCGCGTCTGTTCCTGGATGGTCGTCCCTTTGAACGTGCCGGTCTCTGGATCAATGGGTGCCGTGCCCGAGACAAAGACCAGACCTGCTGCTTTGACAGCCTGGCTAAATGTCGGCGACGGCTTTGCCGCGTTCGATGTGAAGATGATTTCGCGTGCCATGAAGCTCCTTTTCGCTGAAGTGTGGATTTCGATAGAAGAATTGAGATCCAAAATGGTGTGCTTCGCGCATGGTCCACGAACAACATTCTGCAACGTTGAAAGCGGTAACTACAAGTGGGTTTGCATTTGTGATGGTTTTGCAGGTCCAGGCAGAAAAACAGATCCCTACGGGATGACAAACAAAAAGCAGCGGCAACGACAAATACAACATACTAGGGCCAAAGCCCTTCTTGAGGCGCACCTTATTCATGGGGCTAAAGCCCCATGCTTCCACCAAAAGACACTCCACGCTTCTACTCAAAGGCAACTGCGTTCTTGTGCAGGGTGGTGGGTTAGCGGGAGCGGCCTTTGGCGGAGTTGGCGGGTGGGGGGTAGTTCGGTTTTAGCTTGGCTTCGGACTCTGGTTCGGCTTCGAGCTGGATGGGGCGGTGGAGCTCTACCAACTCGGCGATGGCGTACTTGAGGGGCTCGAGGCCTTCGCCGGAGACGGCGGAGATGGTGAAGAAGGGCAGCTTACGCCGTTTGGCCATGGCGGTGAGCTTTTTGAGCTTGTCGGGATTGGCGACGTCGGCTTTGGCGGCAACTACTATAGTCGGCTTGGCGGCAAGGGCGGGGTCGAAGGACTTGAGCTCGTCGGTAATGAGCTTGTAGTCCTGGACGGGGTCGGTGCGGTCGTTCTTGTCGGTGGCGGCGGGAGCGTCGGAGACGTCGACGAGGTGGACGATAACGCTGGTGCGCTCGATGTGTTTGAGGAACTGGATGCCGAGGCCGTGGCCGAGGTGGGCACCTTCGATGAGGCCGGGGAGGTCGGCGATGGTGAAGGAGGCGGTGTGGGGGAAGTCTCCTACGGAGACGACGCCGAGGTTGGGTTCAAGGGTGGTGAAGGCGTAGTTGGCGATCTTGGGCTTGGCGGCGGAGAGGCGCGAGATGAGGGTGGATTTGCCGACGTTGGGGTAGCCAACCAGGCCGGCGTCGGCGAGGAGCTTGAGTTCGAGGCGGTAATTACGCTCTTCGCCGGAGCGGCCGAGCTCGTGCTCGCGGGGGGCCTGATGTGTGGAGGTGGCAAAGTGCTGGTTGCCGCGTCCGCCACGTCCGCCGCGGGCGATGACGATGGTCTCTTTGGGGCGGGAGAAGTCGTGGATGAGCTCGCCGGTGGCATCGTCGTAGAGGAGGGTGCCTACGGGGACGTTGAGGGTGATGGACTCGCCTGCGTAGCCGGAGCAGTTGGAGCCGAGGCCGTGACCGCCGCGCTGGGCCTTGTGCTCGGGATTGAAGCGGAAGTGGACGAGGGTGTTGTGGGAGAGGGAGGAGGACATGAGGATGTCTCCGCCGTGGCCGCCGTCTCCGCCGGAGGGGCCGCCCTTGGGGACGAACTTTTCGCGGCGGAATGCCATACAGCCATTGCCACCGTCGCCGGCCTTGATTCGGATTCTTGCTTCATCGATAAACATTGCAAGTCCTAGTCTATAAGAGTTATGCGGCTGGCGTTTGGCGGGAGTATGGGGCGAGCGTGCCAACTACGGACGCGGAGAGCGCGGAGGTGCGCTGAGATCGCAGAGAGAGGCCAGAGCGGTTCGGTTCAAGAAAACGTGGGATTTTGCGCTTTGTTGGGTTTCGATTTGCTTCGGGTTTGGGATGGGAGACTAAAAAGGGTGGATGGTGTGGGTGGGCAGGAGGGCTGGAAGGGGGTAGACTGTAGCCATATCAATATAGATGGCTATAATTTCAGACTCGAACTGCCGCCAAACTGCCGCCAAACTGACAGCGTTTGGCAGGCAGTGAAGGGCAAAGGCAGGATTCGTCCCTTTCCGAGTGGGTTTAGCAGGACGCAGTTGCATGCAGGGTCGCAGCATTTAAATACAGGGCCACGACGCCCGGCGTAACCGGGTTGTAATGGCAGTATGCGATGTTGATAGAACCCATGAAGATGAACGTCCGCACGTCTTGAATACAAGCGCGCACGAAGCGCTGTACTGGATGAGCGGATGCCTGGGGAAGCAAATTTTAGGAGACCTACGACCGATGAAGATTAAATTGATGACGCGCTGGATGCTGGCGGCGGTTTTGTGTGTGAGTGCGAGCGCTGCCGGATACGGGCAGACGTCCACGGATGGAGCGATTGGCGGTACGGTGGTGGATGCTACCGGGCTGGTGGTTCCGAACGCAACGGTAGTGGTGCGGTCGAACTCGACCAATGCCGAGCAGACGATTACGGCAGACGGGTCAGGCTTCTTTCGCGTGCTGCACCTGCAGCCCTCGACCTTTACGGTGACGATTACGGCGCCGGGCTTCAAGAAGTATCAGTCCAACGCGATTACGGTGCAGGTGGGTGTGTTGACCGACCTCAGCCCGAAGCTGGAGATCGGCAGCACGTCGGAGACGGTCGAAGTAACGAGCCAGCTTTCGGGAGTGAATACGACATCGCCTGATTTTGCTAACGTCGTTGGTCTGCAGGTGCTGCAAAACCTACCTGTGAACAACTACCGTTGGTCGAGCTACGCACTGCTGACGCCCGGTGTTGTTGCAGATGCTAACGGTTTTGGTCTGCTGAGCTTTCGCGGTCAAAGCACATTGCAGAACAATGTGAGCATTGACGGTGCAGATAACAATCAGGCGTTCTTCGCCGAGGAACGTGGCCGTACGCGCGCAGGCTACTCGACGCCGCAATCTGCGATCCAGGAGTTCCAGGTAAACACCTCGAACTACTCTGTGGAATACGGTCGCGCAGTAGGTGGCGTGGTGAACTCGATTACGCGCAGCGGCAGCAACGCATTTCACGGTGATCTATATTTCCGTGACCGCGACGCAGGTTGGGGTGCCAAGAACCCTTATACGCAAATTACGACCCAGGCTGTTGCGGGCGGCCCTTTTACGAGCAATGTGTTTAAACCGAAGGACTGGCGGAAGCAGTTTGGCGGCGGCGTTGGCGGCCCTATCATCAAGGACAAGGTGTTCTTCTTCCTGGCGATCGACAAGTTCAAGCGCAACTTCCCGGCGACTGCGGTGGTGAGCAATCCTTCGAGCTTCTTTGCCACTCCTGATGCGACCCTGCCGACCAGTGTGACATGCGTCAGCGCGACGGGCCTGAGTGCGATTGATCTGGCTGCTTGCCAGCTTGCAGCGAATGTCAACAATGTGTCTCTCGCGACTGTAACCCCAGCACAATATGCTGCTGCTGCAACACAGTACGTCTCCGGACTGGCCGGACTGAACACGATGCTGGGGGTAACACCTCGCACGGGCGATCAGAACCTGTTTTTTCCGAAGGTGGATTGGCAGATCAACGGTCGCAATCATGTGGCATTTGAAATCAACCGGCTGACCTGGGCCTCTCCAGCCGGCATTCAGACGGGTGCGACAAGCCAGAACGGCATTCGGAGCTTCGGTGATGACTTTGTGAAGCTGACCTTCGGCATTGCGAGGCTGGATACGACGATTACGAACAGCTTGGTGAACCAGTTGCGGTACCAGTATGGCCGTGACTTCGAGTATGAAACTGCACAGGCTCCTACACCATACGAGCAGACAAATTTGCTTGGCCCTACTCCTGGAACTGGCTTCATAAACCCTTTGGGTCTGCCTCCCGCAGTTTCGATCACGAATGGATTTACGTTTGGAACTCAGACGTTTCTACAGCGTGCCAAGTATCCGGATGAGCGTCGCTACCAGATTGCCGACACGATGAACTACACACGCGGCAAGCATAACCTCAAGTACGGCGTGGACTATCTTCATACGGACGACCTGAGCCAGAACCTACGGTTTCAATTCGCCTCATACTCTTATACGAACGGTTCGGGCGGTAATACGTCGCTGGTGAACTACTTTACTGATTTGTATCAGTCGCAGACGACAGCGCCAGTGGTTGTTCCGACGACCTACGGGAAGCACTGGAATGCTTTCAGCCAAGCGTTTGGCCCGCTGGCGTTCGATTTCGTGACGCATGACTACGGCTTCTTCGCGCAGGATGAGTGGAGAATCCTGCCGCGTTTGACGCTGACGATTGGTGCTCGATATGACTACGAAAAGCTTCCAGCTCCTTTCTCAACTCTGGTCAATCCAGTGCTGGCGAACACGGCATCCTTCCACGCGGACAAGAACAACATTGCTCCGCGGGTTGGATTTGCGTTAGATGTATTTGGCAATGGCAAGACGTCATTGCGCGGTGGTGCGGGCGTGTTCTACGGTCGCCTGATCAACTCGACGATCTACAGCGCATTGACCTCGACAGGCAATCTTGCATTTGGAGCGGACGGTAAGACGCCAGTGAGTCAGGTTACATTTGCCTATCAAACGTCTACGGCGAACGCGCCCCAGTTTCCGCGTGTGACTGCGACTGCACCGACTACGCTGGCTGCACCTTCAGCCGTCTACCTCGATAAGAACTTCCAGAACCCGTATGTGTACCAAGGCGACCTTACCCTGGAGCAGGATCTGGGCTGGAATACGACGTTCGGAATCAGCTATCTAGGCGCACTGGGTCGCGAACTTCCCCAGTTTGCGGATGACAACCTGCCTACCCCGACCAGCTCTATTACCTATACGGTGGTGGATACATCCGGTAAGGGTCCCTTGGCACCTGGGTCTACATACACGACGAAGTACTTCGCAAAGCAGGGAACTACGGCAACTTGCCTTAGCCAGCGACCAAATTGCTCGTATGGGGCGTTGACTCGTGTTTATAGTGGCGTGAACTCGAACTATCATGCGCTGGCGGCTATTCTGAAGCACCGGATGACCAACAACCTGGAGTTCCAGGCGAACTACACCTGGTCCCATGCGTTGGACTTCGGCGGAAACAACGCTACATTCAGCGATACCAACGACCAACTCGACCCCACCAATCCACGTCTGGATAAGGGCAACAGCAACCAGAACGTTCCGAACCGTCTGGTCTTGTATGCGATCTACACGACACCTAAACCCTTCAAGGGAGCGCTGGGATACTTGCTGAACGAGTACCAATTGTCTCCGAGTTTTGCGGTGCAGAACGGTCTTCCGTACTCTGCCGCAACGAGCGGTTCGCCAACGAATGCTCAGACAAGTGTCGGTAATCAGAACTCAATCGGTGGCGGTGTCAACGGATCAAATGGTGCCTTCCGTATCGATGCTCTGGGTAAAAACCAGTACCAGAATCCGAAATCTGCCGTTCTGGATCTGCGTTTCTCCAAGCACTTTGTCGTGAAAGAACGGTACAACCTCGAACTGCTGATTGAGAGCTTCAACCTGTTGAACCATCAGAATGTGACAGGAGTGAACACGACGGCTTACGCTGTTGCGACCTCGCAGGCTACGACGACCGGCGGAGTTACAACTCCAGCAAAGGCAACGCTGACGTACAACACCAGCTCGGTTAATGCGCTGCTTCCTTTGTTTGGCACGCCGACAAACTCTAATAGCAACCTTGCTTACAGCCCGCGTCAGGTGCAGGTGGGAGCGAAGTTCCACTTCTAATTGATCGCAGCGTGGAAGGGCGGTGGCTTCGGCTGCCGCCCTTTTTGTTTGCGATGGGTATTTTCGCTGGGTGCTAACAAGTCAGCGACGCGATACGTTTTATCGCGAGCTTTCAGCCCGCCAGCTGAGCTTTGCTGTGGTCCTGGGGCTTCGCCCCAGGCTAAAGTAGCGCAGACCTTCAGCCCGAGGAGCGGAGTCGCTGACGGTGCTGGGATCTGGCGTGTTTCAAGTTTGGATTTGTTTGGTAGTCTTGGGGGACTTCAGACGTTGAATTTTCTTTCCTGATCGCCTTTGCACGCGGAGCTTGCGGTGGGTAGAGCATTACGGTTTTTGCGGTATGCGCGCTGTGGTGTGCGTGCGGGCTGGTTGGAGGATGTGTCGAGGGTCGTGGCTGGGGTGATGGGGATCCTGCTGCTGGGTGCGGTGTGCGCGGGGGCGCAGACGGCGGTGGATGGTGCGATTCGTGGGTTTGTGCAGGATTTGAGTGGGGCGGCGGTGGTGGGTGCCCAGGTGCGGGTGGAGCGTGAGGCGGACGGGGTAGAGTTGGCGTTGAACTCCGGTACAGGTGGCGAGTTTGTGTTTGCCCGGCTTGGTGCTGGGGAGTATGTAGTTCGCGTGGAGGCGAAGGGGTTTGAGCGGGTGCTGCTGGCGCGGGTGCTGGTGACGGTAGGCGGGGTGACGGAGTTGACGGCTCGGCTGCGGGCGGCGGGGGTGAAGAGTGTCGTGAATGTAGCGGTCGACGGGCTGGAAGTGGGTGAGTTGGAGGAGGCTTCAGCGGCGGGGTTGGGAACGGTTGTGGGGACGCGGGAGCTGGCGGAGTTGCCGGTAAATGGGAGGCGGTGGCAGAGCTTTGCGCTGCTGGGTGGCGTGGCGGGTGAGGACCCTTCGGGGGATGGGCTGCTGAGCTTTCGTGGGCTGGGCGCGACGCAGAATAGTACGACGGTGGATGGAGTGAGTGGTGACCAGAGTTATGGTGCGGTGCCGAGTGGAGTGGGGGGCGAGACGAGCGAGGTTACTGCGGATGAGGTGGAGGGTGGCTTTAGTCCGGCGGCTGGGCGCGGACGGGGTGTGGGTGTGGGGACGGGGCGCAGGGTGGGGGCGGGGTACACGTTTTCGCAGGAGGCGGTGCGAGAGTTTCGAGTGAGCGTGCAGAACACTTCGGCGGTGTATGGGCATGGGGCGGGTGGGGTCATCAGTACGGTGTCGAAGAGTGGGATGAATGAGCTGCATGGCGCAGGGTTTTACCTGGCGCGCGAGAGTGGATGGGGTGCGGCGAATCCGTTCTCGATTGCGACGAGTTATAGCAATGGCTTGATTGTGACTGGAGTGCAGAAGCCGCATGATCTGCGGCAGCAGTTTGGTGGGAGCGTAGGTGGAGCGGCAGTGAAGGACAAGCTGTTTTACTTTGCGACGGTAGACCTGCAACGGCGCGGGCATCCGGCGATCTCGTCTCCTGGCGATGCGAACTTCTATGCGTTGACGGCGACGCAGACGGCGCTGCTGGGGAATCGTGGAGTATCAGCGGCGAAGGTCAATACGGCGTTGAATTATCTGAGCAGCCTGACGGGGACGGTGGCCCGGCGACAGGACCAGGCGGTGATCTTTGGCAAGCTGGACTGGCAGGTAGCGGAGAAGCATCGGGTGAGTGTTGAGTTTAATCGCGCCGCGGTGAATGCTCCTGCGGGTGCGCGGGCTGGAGCTGTGGTGGACCGCGGCACCGCCAGTTTTGGGAACAGCTTCGTGACAGTGAATGCGGGGCTGGCCCGTTGGTTGTGGGTGATGGGACCAAGGCTGAGCAACGAGGTTCGGGTGCATGGCGGGAGGGAGCTACAGTATGAGACGGCGCAGACTCCGCTGGCGCAGGAGGCGGCGATCGGGCCGGGTGGGCTGGCTCCGCAGGTGATGATTGGGCCGCAGGGGTTGGTGTTTGGAACGCCGGCTTCGCTGGGACGGATCGCTGCACCGGATGAGCGGCGCATTGAGATTCGCGACCTGCTGACCTGGGTGAAGGGGAGGCACGTTGTACAAGTAGGTGGCGACTGGAGTGCGGTGCACGACCGTGTGGCGGCGGTGAGCAACGTTGCCGGAACGTTCAGCTACGACAGCGGCGTGACGCGAGGCAAGGCGGGCGGGTTGGTGGACTGGATTACGGACTACACGTTCGACGTACATGCGTATCCGAATGGCGGGTGTCCTTCGATCAATGCTGCGATCCATGATTTTTGTTTCCGGTCGTACACACAAAGCTTTGGAGAGTCGGAGGTGGCGTTCGACACGCAGGAGTGGGCGGGGTTCGTGGAGGATAACTGGCGGGTGCGGCGTGGGTTAAGTGTGAAGCTGGGTGCACGGTATGAGTACGAGCTACTGCCGTTTCCACAGCAGCCAAATGGTGGGCTGGATGCTGTGTTTGGGAAGGTGGGGGAGACGAGTCGTTTCCCGGAGGATAGAAACAATCTGGGGTTGCGTGTGGGTGTGGCGTGGGAGCCGTTTGGTATGGGGAAGGGTGTGGTGCGGCTGGGATATGGGCAGTACTTCGGGCGGCTGCCGGGCGCGACGATCAAGAGTGCGCTGGTGAATACGGCGATGACGAGCTCGACGACGCATGTGAGGCTTGTGCCGGGTTCGGTTACGAATTGTCCGCAGGTGGCGGGGCAGGGGTTTGGGTATGTATGCAGCTATGTGAGTGCGCCTCCGGCAGCGGTGGCAGCGACGACCTCGGCGATGGTGTTTGACCGGAGGTTTCGGCTGCCAGCGGTGCAGCAAGGGAGTCTGTCGGTGGAGCGGAGCCTGGGGCTGGGCTTTGCGGTGAGTGGAACGTACCTGATGACTCTTGACCGGCAGTTGATGAACTCGACAGACATTAATATTGCTCCTTCTTCGGTTACAAAAACGTTTCAGTTGCGTGGTGGTGTGGGGGTGGCTGGGGTTCGGGATGGCGATACGTTCTCGGTGCCGGTGTATACAGGACGCGTCAGTACAGCGTATGGGCCGGTGACGGACATTGAATCAAACGGGAGTGCGACGTACCACGCGATGGTGCTGGAGGCACGGCGACGCAGCCTGGCGGGGTTGGAGTTTCGCTTGGTTTGGACGTGGGCGAAGGCTTTGGACTACGGGCAGAGCGGCGGTGCGGTTCCACGGACGAATGGGCAGTTCGACCCATTCGATGTGAGCTATGACAAGGGGCTGGCGGGGTTGGGGCGGTCGCACCGGGTGGTGGGGTCGGTGGTGTACACGCCTCTGGTGCGGAGTCGCGAGCGTTGGGTGAAGCGGGCGGTGAATGGGTGGACGGTATCGGGGGTGTTTACGGAATCGAGTGGGAGGCCGTACAGCTACGACATCTTTGGCGGGACGCGTTTGAGTGGGGGGCGGGAGAGTATCAATGGGTCAGGCGGTGCGGTGTACCTGCCGACCGTGGGGCGGGATACGCTGCGGCTGCCGGATACGTTGAACGTGGATCTGCGGCTAAGCAGGACGGTGATGGTACGGGACCGTTACCGGCTGCGGGGGTTGGTGGAGGTGTTCAATGTGGGGAATCGGGTGAACTATTCAGGGGTGACGGAGCGGGCGTTTCTAGTGGGGGATGTGGCGGGTGGGGTGACTCCGCTGGTCTACCAGAGCGCGGCGACGGTGGCGGCGGAGGGGTTGAACACGAAGGCGTTTGGAACGCGAACGGCAGCTGGCACGGATACGGCGCGGGAGCGGCAGGTACAGGTCGGGTTGCGGGTGGAGTTCTAGGGTAGGTACTCGTTGCACGGTACCTGGTGCGAGGTTTGTGCATCGGATGACTTAGGATGGGGCTGGCTTATGCTGGGCTAGGGTGTCTATGGGTGTGGTGGCTTTGATTGCGGGGCATGGGTACCTGGTGACAGGGTTGGTGCTGTTTGTTGCGGCGCTGGGTGTACCGTTGCCGATGTCTCTGGCGCTGCTGGCAGGTGGGGCTGCGGCGCATCATGGACTGCGATTTAGCGTGCTGCTGCCGGTGGCGTTTGGGTCGGCGATGGCGGGCGATACGCTGTTGTTTTTTGGTGGGCGGTATACGGGATGGTGGCTGCTGGCAGGGATGTGCCGGCTGTCGATGGACCCGGAGCGTTGCATCTTTGGATCGGCGGAGTATTTTTACCGGCGAGGTGCGTGGACGCTGATGTTTGCGAAGTTCGTACCGGGTCTGGGTGCCATGGCCGCTCCACTGGCTGGGAGTCTGAATATGCGGTTCTGGCGGTTCTTCCGGCTGGCGGCGTTGGGGAACCTGCTGTACTGCTCGGCGTGGCTGGGGGTGGGCTGGTTGTTCAGCGGATTTATCCGTGAGATTGCTGCGGTAGTGGAGTCAGCCGGGCACTACGTAGCGATTGCGGTGATCGTGCTGGTGGTGGGGTATGGGCTGGCGGTGGTGGGGTTTACGCTGCGTGCGCAACGGTATCAGCAGATCGAGAAGATCTCCGCAGCGGGGCTGTATGAGCGGTTGCAGGAGGAGAATCCGGGGCGGGTGGTGGTGATTGCGGATGTGCGGAGCCATGGGTACTACGATCCGGGGATGCAGCGGATCAAGAACTCAATCCGGGTGGAGCCGCACCGGCTGAAGGAAGAGTTGGAGGCGCTGCGGGAGTTTATGGCTCCGGAGTGTGAGGTGTATCTGTACTGCAGCTGCATCCGGGATACGACGAGTGTGCGGGTGGCGCATATGCTGCAGCAGGAGAACTGCAAGACACGGGTGATTCAAGGCGGGCTGAAGGCGTGGGTGAAAGCGGGTGGGGATGTGGAGATGGTGCCGGAGAGAGATGTGCAGCGGCTGCCGCGATTTGAGTAGGGCAGAAGTCGTTGCTCGCAGCAAGGTGTCGTGAGGGTTGGTGGAAGCATCTGAGTTTGTATGCTTCCTTCGAGTGTTTCGGGTTCCGGTGAGATTACGCTTTTGTTTCTGCATTACTTCGGTGGGTCGCGGGTGGAGTGGGATGCGGTCGTGGGTGGGTTGGAGGGGCGGTTCCGGTGTGTGGCTGCGGACGCTCCGGGGTTTGGGCAGGCGCGAGGAATGCAGGGGTACACGGTGGAGGAGATGACGCAGCAGGTGCTCGCGTTGATCCGGTCGCTGGGTGATGGGCCGGTGGTGCTGGTTGGGCACTCAATGATGGGCAAGGTAGGGATAGTGGTGGCGAGTCGTGCGCCAAAGAACCTGTTTGGGTTGGTGCTGGTTGCCCCTTCGCCACTGGAGCCGGAGCCGATGACGGAGGAGGCGCGAACGGAGATGGTAGCCGCGCGTGAGACGGAAGATGGGGCGAAAAAGTTTTTCCTTAAGGGCGCCAAGAGCAAGCTGAGCGAGGCTGTGGTGAAGCAGGGCACGGAGGATGTTCTGCGGTCGCATGCGACGGCGTGGCGACGGTGGCCGCAGAGTGGGAGTCGTGAAGATTGGGCAGAGGCGATTCCTCCGCTGGCGATTCCAGCACTGTTAGTTGTTGGTGAGCTGGATGAGGCGATTCCACTGGAGTTTCAGAGTATGCGGACGATGAGTCATCTAAAGGATGCGCGGCTGGAGGTAATTCGTGGGGTGGGCCATCTGCTGCCGTATGAGGCGCCAGAGCGGTTGGTGGAGCTGATTGCGGAATTTGTAGATGGGTTGAAGTAACTCCCCATGGTTAGCGTTGCTGAAGGAAGTGGTCGGCGGTGCGGAGGGCGAGGGCCATGATGGTGAGGGCGGGGTTGGCGGCGAGGGATGTGGGGAAGACGGAATTGTCGGCGATGTAGAGGTTGGGGATGTCCCAGGATCTGCCGTAGGGGCCGACGACGGAGTTCTTAGCATGGGTGCCCATGCGACAGGTGCCGATGGTGTGGGCGGTGCGGCGGGAGATCCATAGGTCTGCGCCTCCGGCGGCGGTGAGGATGGCGCGGAGGGTGGGGTCTGCGTGAAGGTGGATGCGCTCTTCGTTCTCGCCGAGGGTGAGGGTGATGTGCGGTTTGGGCAGGCCACGGGCGTCCTTCTCGGAGGAGAGGGTGACGCGATTGTCGGCGTTGGGAAGGGTTTCGCCGTTGATGCCGAGACCGGAGACGTGAGGGTACTGCATGAGGTAGTCAACTAGGGATTGTCCGAGGAGAGGACGTGAGCGGGCGACCTGCTCGGCCCACATGATGGGGAGGATGCCGTAGCTCTGGATGAGGTAGCCGCCGGCGAAGTCTGCGTCGTCGGGGCGCATGAGGTCTTCTGTAATAAGGGTGGAGGGGAAGCCACGGTAGAGGTAGGTGGGCTGCGGGAAGGTGGCCCAGACCTGGGTGGAGACGTGGGCCATGAAATTGCGACCGACTGCATCGTTCAACGGGAGGGTGGAGTCGGCGGCCTGCCAGAGCAGAAGTTGGCGCGGGGTTTCGATGGCTCCGGCGCAGAGGAAGACGGCGTTACAGCGTTGCCGCTCGGTGATGCCGTTGCGGTCGTAGAGGACGGCGGTGATGCGGCCCTGCGGGTCGCGTTCGATGCCGGTGACGAAGGACTGCGGACGGATCTCTGCTCCGGCTGCGACGGCGGCTGGCAGGTAGGTGACGTCCATGCTGGCTTTGGCTCCATTGCGACAGCCCTGATGGCAGTAGCCGCGATGGACGCAGGGATGGCGATGCTCGGAACCGGTTGCGAGGTAGGGCTGTGAGAGTGCGGCGATGGGTGCGGGCGAGGTCTTGATGCCGAGGGTATCGCAGCCGCGCCGCATGATGTGGGCCGCGGTGTTGAGGGCTATGGGCGGCAGCGGATAGGAGCGCGCGGGGTCCCAGGGGTAGGGCGATGGGCCGGAGACGCCGAGGAAGGTTTCCACCTCTTGGTAGTAGCGGGTGAGGTCGGCGTAGTCGAGGGGCCAGTCTACTGCTACGCCTTGCAGGGAGTGGAGACGGAGATCGCGGGGGTCGGCGCGGGGGACGTAGGCACCGTAGTGCAGGGTGGAACCGCCGACGCCGATGCCGCTGTTATTGGCTCCGAAGGCGGTGGGTTGGTCGCCGCCGCTGAGGCGTTCGTCGAGCCAGTAGAGTTTAGATTGGGCGACTTCGTCGGTGGCGAAGTCTGCGGAGGGATCGGACCATGCACGGCCCGCTTCGAGGGCGACGACATGCAGGCCGGCTTGGGCGAGTCGCCAGAGGAGCGGTGATCCGCCTGCGCCGGTGCCGATGATTACAGCATCGACAGATTCATCGAGCGGATAGGTGCGATGGGTTGCGGTCATCGCTGGGCCTGCTTGATCACTTGGATTTCGGTGAGTGCGTCGTGTGGGGTGAGGCGGTCGTCGGCGAAGCCACGGTAGTCGAGGGCGACCATCGTGTCCGGGTGGGCGAGCCAGTAACGGACTACGTCTACCTTGAAACCTTCGAGCCAGAGAGAGATTGGGAAGGTGGGGGTGTCATGTTGCTTGTGCTGGATTTGGTTGAGGAGGATTGCGATGGTGGGCGCGTCGGCTTGGGTGAGAGCTTCGCGGATTATTTGAAGTGCCAAGCGATAGGCGATGGGTGCGGGAGGAAGAGCGGCGTAGCGCCAGCCGGAGCCTTCTTCGCGGGTGAGAGCCTGATCGATAAGAGCGGCGCAGGGCGCATTGGTGAACGGATGTGTCTGAGGGAGTACGGCTTCGCTGAAGGCCTCTACGAGTGGCCACTCTTCTGCGGTGAAGAAGCCAGGTTTGTAGCCGGGGAGCGCGATGCGCTCTTCAAGGATGCGACGCGTCTGCGGGGAGACCTGATCGGATTGCAGGAGCTGGATGAAAGGGGATTGCATGTAATGAGTAAGAGTCGGTGGAGAGCTCGTGCGTCACCTGTGAGAGGACGTTTTGTTTTGACGGGCTGAATGATCGCGGCTGAATTTAGGAGAGCGGTCGTGCTTTGCACGATACCCACCTTAGCGACGATGAAGCTGTCGCGAAGATTGGGCACCCATTCTGTCAAGAAGAGGAAAAGTCTAGGGGGTTTTGGTGATGGTGGCGGAGAGAGATGTGCAGCGGCTGCCGCGATTTGAGTAGGGCCACGCAAGGCACACGTTGCTCGGTATCTGGTACACGGTGTGTTTCATAGACCGCCGGGTGTAGCGGTTGCCTTGAGGAAGCGGATGAGGGCCTGGCGCTCCTCCGGTTTAGCGACGTGGAAGTCCATGTTGTTGCCGGGGAGGAATGCGTCGGGGTCGGTGAGCCACTGGTCCAGGGTGAGTTCGTTCCAGACGATGTGGGCGTTCTTGAGAGCGGGAGAGTAGCTGAAGTTAGGTGCGTTGCCGGAGGTGCGTCCGAAGACGCCGCGCAGGATGGGGCCTTCGCGGTTCTTCTCAAGGGAGTGGCAGCCGGTGCAGCGCTTTTCGAAGACCAGCTTGCCCTGGAGCGCGCCGGGTTGGCGGCTGGCGGCTGGGGATTCTGGAACTGCGGATGCCTGATGCGCCCAAACTGCGATGTTTTGCTGCTCGCTGGAGGTGATGGCCGCGTTCCAGTGGAGGAGGCGGTACTGCAGGAGTGGCATACGGCCGGTCCGGATTTGCTGGGCAATTTTGGCTTGCATGACCTCCTGCCTGTCGGGCGTGTAGGTGTCCCATGCGGAGAGATCGAGTTCTTCGCGCGCGAGGAGGATGTCACGTTCCATGAGCCAGGAGAAGGGTGCGAGGCGTGCGTAGAAGGGTGGAGTATGCCGATTGCCGGAGGAGTGGCAGTCGGCGCATTTGACGATGAGGGTGTCGCGTACCTGCGGGGGGATGGAGGAGTGCCGGGACAGGGTGGATTGGACGGGCGGGGTGTAGAGGCCCGCGTCGCCAAAAGGGTGGACGCGGGCCAGTAGAAGGGAGGTGAGCAGAGCCATGAGACAAATGAGGATCGGGATTTTGAGGCGGGACATGTTTTTTCCTAAAGATGGCTCTTGCTGAACAGAGCAAAAGAAGCAGGTTGATCCGGTTGGTGGCGAAGGTGAGTGCGAGGGCTTTGCGGCGAATCAGACTGTCTCTTCCAGGGAGGTGTCGACGATAGCGAGGTGGCTGTGTCGGGCGATGTACTGGACCTGGGTGATGCCGAGGACGCTGCGCAGCTTGCCGGCAGGAACCACCATGGGACCTGGAGCGGGGGCTTTGCCGGGAGCGGGCTGAGGGAAGGCGGTGGAGGTGGCGGTGTGGAAGGCGACGTTGCCCTCGACTTTTTGGACGACCTGATGGATGTGTCCGTTGAGGACGGTGACGGAGCCGAAGCGTTTGAGGTAGGAGAGGGCCTCTGCTCCATCCTGCGTGCCCCAGCCCCAGTCGGGGTAGACCATCCAGAGAGGGATGTGGGCGAAGACGACGATGGGGGTGGAGGAGGAGAGTTGGGCGAGATCCTGCTTGAGCCACTGGAGCTGTTGGGGGCCGAGCTTGCCGAGGGCGTCGATCTGGAGGCAGTTGTTGAGGCCAATGAAGTGAACGCCTTTGTGGGTGAAGCTGTACCAGCCGGAGCCGGAGGTGCCTTTGCCGAAGCGCTGGAGGTA
>JANYER010000007.1 GCA_025359825.1 Granulicella sp. | reverse complement strand
GAGGCGATGGGGCCGTTGTCGCGGCCGAGACGCATGCCGTCGGCGGCCTGACCGCCTACGCTGATGCCGACGTTGTAGCCGGTGTAGCCCTGACGGACGACGGTGCCCTCGGTATTGATCATGTAGCGGTTGATGGCGATGGCACGGATATTGGAGGTGCTGTACTGGACGATGGGGGCGAAGGAACGGACCTCGGGATCGGAGGCGTAGAGGCCGCTGGCTTCGACGATGCGCTTCTTCCAGGCGTCCTTATCGATGTCGAGGGAGACCAGGGGGTCGAGGTGAGTGACGGGAGTGACGGGGGCGAAGTCCTTCTCAGTGGGCGGGGACTGGAAGCGTTTGAGCGCGGCCTGCTTGGCGGAGTAGGAGCGGAGGGCGTTCTTGTAGGCGTCGTCGGTGGCGATCCAGAGGGCGTAGCGGAGGGCCTGGGGGTTGTCGTCCTTGGGGGCGAGCTGGACGACACCGTCTCCGCGGGCGGTGCTGGAGTCGTTGGTGTAGTCGCCGATGCGGACGGAGACGCGGACGATGCGCTGGTGGTTGGCCTGCTCCAGGGTGAGGGCACCGTAGTTGGCTACGGCTTCATAGGAGTTGAGGTCATCGAGGTGGTACTCGATGAAGTACGGGCGGGTCATGCCGGGGAGGAGGAGCTGAGCTTTTTCTCGGTCTAATTCCTGCTGCATGGCGCGGAGCATGGGGTCTTCTGAGACAGCTTTTTGAGCGTATCCAGAACCAGCGATCATGATGATGAAAAGTCCTAGCAGTGTTCGGTTCACTTGATTGTCTCCGGCGCTACAAGCATTGCATTTCAATTGATTCATTTTGTTGTTCCGATAGCGGAGCGAAATCTGCTTCGGATGTCCAGGCTTTTACTTCTAGGTGAATATTGTGCAGCCCGCATTTATGGAGAAAGATCGGATCGAGTTTCAGTTGAAACACAACTCCGTCATTGATCGCAATTGTTTGAGCGAGCTCAACGGTAGCTTCTCCTCCTCCAGATTGGAGGGTTTCGATAAAACTCTTATGCTGTTCCATAAAGACCAGAAGATTCTCCAGACAATCTCCGAATGCATCGTTGCCAATCCCTTGACTCAAAGTTCCCGCCCAGAATGAACGTCCCGCTCTTCGAGAGCCCATGTCCTGATCCTTTCGGATCGTTGCAATGGGCGTTATGCGCAGCGCGCAGGTAATCTCCGATGGATCACATTGGAAGCTGTGTATTTTTAGCGTGACGCTAAATGAGTCAATAGCTCCACTCATTTTGCTATTCCATTTACTGCGGTGGGGGGTGGGAGGATGGGTGGGCGGTTGGTTCCCTGGGCTTGGCGCTGGGTTTCGATGACGCTGAGGAGCATGGCGGGGGCGACGGCGGAGACGGGGATCTGGCCGGACTCTGCGCCGCAGATGCCGTTGAAGATGTCCTGCTTATCGTTGGTGGCGAGAATGCCCTTGAGGACGGTCTGAGGGGTGCCGACGATGGAGACGCCGCGGACGAGTTCGTCGGGACGGCCGTCGACGTAGATGCGATAGACGACCAGCGGGATGACGGAGAAGGCCTGCGGCGCGTTGCGGGTGGTGACGGCGAATCCGGAGGAGATGTCTTCGAAGTAGAGGCCGTAGGCTTTGCCTTGCTTTTTAGCTTCGTCGATGAGGAGCTGGCGGAGCTGGGCGTCGGTGACGGCTTTGCTGGAGGTGACGATGAGGTTGCCCTGGCGTCCTGCGGGCATGTGTCCGACCTCGGCGCGACCGTGGCCGTTGGAGGTGGAGAAGCTGGCGATGGGCATGCGCGACATCAGGAAGGTATTAAGGACGCCATCCTTGATGAGGTCGACGCGGCGTGCGGGCTGGCCCTCGTCGTCGAAGGAGTAGTGGCCGGAGAGCGAGGTACCCTGGAAGGTGCTGAGAGTGGGGTCGTCGGAGACGGAGAGGAAGCTGGGGACGATGGCCTTGTTGAGCTGCTTGGTGAAGGTCTGGCCTTCGGAGTCACCGCGCTGGCGCTGGCCTTCGAGACGGTGGCCGAGGACTTCATGGAAGAAGACGGCGGAGGCGCGGCCGGAGAGGATGGCGGGGCCGTTGAAGGGTTCGGTGATAGAGGCGGTGCGGAGGGCGACGAGGTTTTTCGCGAGAGCGAGAGACTTCTCGAGGATGACCTTCTGGGCGGGGAGGTGATTGGCTTCGTCGGCTTCGAAGGTCTCGGCGCGGAAGAGGTCCATGCCGTCGGCGGCGCGGGTGCGGGCGACGATGACGAGACGGGCGACGTGGTTGGGGGTGGCAACGCGAGCGCCCTCGGAGGAGACGAAGTAGTCGGTCTCGGTGGAGGCCTGGAGGGAGACGTTGTTGAGGAAGATCTCCGGGAACTGCTGGAAGAGGCCGGAGATTTCGCGAAGGCGAGGCTCCCAGGCGGCGGAATCAACGGCGAGCGCGGGGGATGGCGGGAGGATGGAGTTGGTGCCGTTGGGCTGATTGATCTCGGTGGTGAAGTCGCCGGAGACGTCTTCCTCTTTGGCGCGGACCTGCTGCTCAGTCTTGACCTTGAGATAGCTATCGAGGGCGCGACCGTAGCCGCGATTGGTGGCGAACCAGAGGCTGCGGCCGAGGGCGGCACGGTTGTCGGTGAGAGGGAGCGGGACGGTGGTGAGGGCGGAGTTGCGGTGGTCGCCGTGGGTGTTGTCCTGCGCGGCCGAGCCGAGGCGGACCTGAACGTCGGCCATGCGGCGACGGGACGAGGTGTTGGAGGTGATGGCGCCGTATTGGGCGGAGATGGCGATGCTATCGGCATCAGAGACGGCGTAGCTGAGGAAGTAGGGCTTGGGCTGGGCGGGATCGGAGCCGCCGAGGGAGGTCATGGCGCGGTGGAGTTCGGCGTCCATGGACTCGAGCAGGACGTTGTCGGCGGCGGGCTTGGCGGCGGCCGCAGCGGTGATGGGGTGAGACAGAGAGTGGACGGCCAGGGTGACGGCTAGGGCCATCAGGCAAACTGCTGCTGTAGTGACGGCTGTGGTGGCGCTTGCCGGGGTGGATCGCTTCATCGGAGTGGGACCTTACTTCAATCTGGAAGTTTTGACTGATGTGGAGTGTATCGGAAGTGCCGTGTCTTGTGGAGTTAGACGTTTGGAGGGAATTGAAAGGCTCACTGGAGTGCAAAGGGTTGTTTGATGGTGTGGATAGGGACGGGTGCGTGCTTTGCGGAGCGACGGAAAAAAGTGCACACTGACTCATCCTGTTTGCGGAGGTGGCGATGCGGTTGATCCGGGTTGTGCTGTGCGTGGTGATGATGCTGAGTGGGTGGCAGGTGGTGGCGCAGGCGCAGAGTGCCGAGAGCCAGTCGAATGACGCGCAGGCTGCGCAGGCGAAGGATTCGGGGAAGGCTGCTTATTCATTGCCGCCGGAGAAGCTGGAGCGGGCGATTGCGTACTCGCGGCAGCGGACGGTGCTGGGATTTGTAGATACGGGCTGGGGGATCGTGGTGTTGCTGCTACTGCTGACGACTGGGGCGGCGGCGTGGATGCGGCGGGTGGCAGTGGGGCTAAGCGCGAACCGGTGGGTGCAGGGGTTCACGTTCTTTCTGCTGTTTCTGACGATCACGACCGCGTTGGGACTGCCGCTGGATATGTATGGGCACCATCTCTCGGTAGCCTATGGCCAGTCGGTGCAGCATTGGGGGAGCTGGTTTGGCGATATCGCAAAGAGCTTTGGGTTGTCGTTCTTCTTTGGCGGGCTGCTGGTGATGCTGCTGTTCCTGGTGATTCGTAAGTCGCCGACGCGGTGGTGGTTCTGGTTCTGGATTCCGGCGATGGTGATCGTGGTGGTGGGGACGTTTGTCTATCCGATCTTTATTGATCCGCTGTTCAACAAGTTTGAGCCGCTGGTGCAGTCGAACGCGACGCTGGTGGGGCAGTTGGAGCAGGTGGTGGCGCGGGGTGGGATTGAGATTCCGCCGGAGCGGATGTTCCTGATGAAGGCCAGCGAGAAGGTGACCGGACTCAATGCCTATGTGACCGGGATCGGAGCGTCGAAGCGGGTGGTGGTGTGGGACACGTCGATTGCGAAGGCTACGCCGCAGGAGATCCAGTTCATCTTCGGCCATGAGATGGGCCACTATGTGCTGAACCATATCTATAAAGGCATGGCGTTTACCGGGGTGCTGCTGCTGGCGCTGTTCTGGCTGGGGTACCGCGGGATGCAGGGTTTGCTGGCGCGATATGGCGAGGCGTGGGGGATTGCAGGGCAGGATACGTGGTCGGCGTTTGTGGTGCTGATGCTGGTGGTGTCGGTGGCGTCGTTCTTTGCGGAGCCGATTACGAGTGGCTACCAACGGCAGCAGGAACATGCGGCAGACGTGTACGGGCAGGAGGCGATCCACGGGATTGTGCAGGACCCGCAGGCGGTGGCGCAGCAGGCGTTCCAGGTTCTGGGGGAGCAGTCGCTGACTGATCCGAACCCGAATGCATTTGTGGAGTTCTGGACGTTCAGCCACCCTTCGATCGGGCGGCGGGCGGAGTTTGCGAAACACTATAACCCCTGGGTCGCTGGGGGTAAGCCGGAGTACTTTCAGAAGTAGGAGGGCGCGATGAGTAACGATTGTCTTTTCTGCAAGATTGTGGCGGGAACGATTCCTGCCCGGACACTGTTTGAAGATGGGTCGTGCGTGGCGTTTCCGGATGTCCACCCGCAAGCCCCGGTGCATGTGCTGGTGGTGCCGAAGCAGCACCTGGTATCGCTGGCGGAGACGGACCGGGAACACACCGATCTGCTGGGTCGTCTACTGGCCGCGGCTGCGGAAGTGGCGCGGATGCAGGGGTTGGAGAAGGGCTACCGGGTGGTCATTAATACGGGTCATGACGGCGGGCAGACTGTGGGACATCTGCACCTGCATGTGCTGGGCGGACGGCACATGGGTTGGCCTCCGGGGTAGAAGTGCCAGTCTTGAGTTGTTCGGGGATCGCTGTAAGCGCATGGGAAGAACCAAGTCCCAAGGGCGGGACCCTGGGTACCCCTTTTGCGTCAAAGCATGCGTCAGAGGTTGGCCATATTTTTGAGTTGCTCGATGATGATCGAGATCCTCCGTTGACTGATCGCGTCGCCCGGAACATATCCTGGCAGTGCATCCAGAAACCGCTCGTTCTCTAAAAGCTGGCCTGTTGCTTCTCTCAGATATTCACGGAGATCTGTCGGGGCTTCGGCGAGCTCTCTAAGCAGTTGCTTTCTGCCTTCAATGACCGCAATAAAGTCTTCCAGGTCGTGCCTCATCTGGTAGTTGTTGTTGCCACGACCGTAAAACGCCTCCATTTTGGTTCCAAGAAAGAAGGGAGCCGTGATCACTTTGATCCTCTTGCCGCTTGGCAAGGACGCCAGCTCCGCCGTCTGGATCGCTCCCTCGTACCAGCGGTTTGTGAAGCCTAGTCCATCTTTTGGGTCAACAGGACGTCAAGCTTCAAAACGCCGTGCAGAAAGCGGCAGATCGGCGCATCGGCGCTTGTGTCGTCTACGAAGCCGAGGTTTCGTAACCGATCACAGAAAATCGAGCAATCGGCGTAGTTGGCTGAGACGATTACGTCAACGTGGTAGGTGGATCGAAGGTTGACCCTCCCACGAAGACGACCTCGGAAAGCAAATGCTTCAACTTGGCGGCTGCATCCTCCAGTAGCGGCAGATTACTAGCCATTTGCAAGTAACCTCTCGCCCAAGATCTCTAAGGCAATCTTTCGTTCGCGGACTCGCCCATCGCGGAGTGCGTCGGCCAGACTGAGGAGTTCGTAGAACGCAGGATCGGCCAGAGCCGCCTCCGCGGCGTGTTTATAGAGCGGCTCAAAGGAAGTGCCGCGCACCGCACCGAACTTATAAGGCCACACCGGTACTTCAGATCCGTTTTCGTGAATGAGGCTACGCAATGGCTCAGCTGCGAAAGATGTTGGCACTCCTCTCGTCTGCTCTCCCCGCACAGGCGGATGTACGTATTTCATCCCATGCCTCAACAAATCGAGTAGAGCGGAGCGGTTCACTCTCTTTGGCCCATCGGCTTGTATCAGCCGGGATAGCCGTGACCGCTTAATGGATCCATGCACCTCGGAGCTGGCGACGTGTAGGTCGGACGCAAGTTTCTGGAATGTCGATTCTGCGGCTCCTGGAAGCGTGAGTTTCAGCAGGACCGCGATGTCGAAGGGGCGAAGCATGAAGACAGCTTTACTGTTCTTTATTCTTGAATCGAGAATAAAAAGGTACGAATGACGAGCTGTTGCCCGCTCAAGATTGTGCTAGCCAACATTTTCGAGAGAATCAGGGCTCTCAGAAGGTGAGGAAAAGTTGGTTGTTTGGGAAGATTCCCTCAGTGGCTAAAGCCCCATTGTAAATATG
This sequence comes from Granulicella sp., assembly GCA_025359825.1. GTDB lineage: Bacteria > Acidobacteriota > Terriglobia > Terriglobales > Acidobacteriaceae > Edaphobacter. Next base: position 8,024 of record JANYER010000007.1, on the reverse strand, counting down.
GCACTTGCGGCGCGGCTGAAGCCGCGCCCTTTCAAAGCCAAACTCTTTCACTTTCAAAACCGGACTTTTTCAGCAACAGAAAGGCCCGGCGATGGATTGCCGGGCCTTTCTGTTGTTTGTGGAGCGGGTTACTGGTTGTAATTGGGCTCTTCTACTTCCTCGAGGCCGTAGCGGCGGAGGAGGTTGGGCAGGTTCTGGGAGAAGGCGGCGCGAGGCATGACGGTGTCGCAGCCTGCTTCGACGGCCTTGGCCTTGAGGTCTCCCTGAAGGTGCGAGAGGAAGCCGATGATGGAGGTGCTCTTCTTCAGCTTGGTTTTGAGCTTGGGAATGAGCGTGAGAGGCTTGGCGTTGGCGTTGTTGAGGTCGAAGACGATGAGGCCGGGACGGTCTTCCTCTTCGGCAGTGGTGAGTGCGGCGATGGCATCCTTATCGTTTTTGATGAAGGCGATCTTGACGCCGAGTTTGCGGGCGGTTTCCTGGATCTTGGCGATGAAGAAGAGGTCCTCAATGAAGAAGAGGATCTTGGTGGGCGCATTCTCGGGGATGGGAATGGTCTTTCCCTGCGAGTAGTCGATGGGCTGGGAGTCGCTGACGTAGCTTTGGCTACGCTGGTGTCCGCCACGGCCCTGGTAGTTCCCGTTGGCGTGGGTCTCGATGGTCGAGGGTGGAGTATCGGCGAAGTTGCCGTTGGTGGCGCGATAGCTGTGGTCCATGGGACCGACAAAGCTGCGTGGGCCGCGCTGCTGGCGTCCGCCGCCTCCGTTGCTGCCGCCACCCTTGCGCTTGAAGCTCCCGCCGGCGTTGTTGCCGGGCTGATGGGAGTCGCGGTCACGATATCCGCCGCCGTGGTTGGTGTGGCCACCGCCGTTGTTGCTGCCGCTAGCGGCGATGTTGCCGGGATTCTCTTGCGTGCGCGGACGATCGCGGTCGCGGAACTTCTTCTTCCAGCGCTTAGTGCCGCCGGGTGCATTCTGCTGTCCGCCGCCCTGGCTGTTGTGCTGGCGTGGCTGGCTCTGATTTTGAGGGCTGGAGGCCTGGATGGAAGGCACGGAGCCGGAGGAGTCTGCCGAAGATTCGCCGCTTTGCGAATTGTTGGGCTGGCTTGCCTGGGGTGCGTCGGAGTCGCCCTTGCCCTTGCGTTTGCGACGGCGACGACGGCTGCTCTTGGACTGTCCCATGCCGTGGGGTACGTTGGATGCGTCGAACTGGCCGCCACTGTCACTCTGGGAGGATTGCGCCGATTGACCCGATTGACCCTGGTACTCGTGTACCTCGGGTAGGTTCTGCTCTGAACTCATGCTTCCACTTCCTATTGCGTTGAATCGCAAATTAGCGTCTTTCACCCACGCTGCTGGTTACGCGCTCTACGCATGGAAATGCGGGAAGAATGGCGGACCGGGGTTGCAGCGTTCGATACAGCGTCGGTGGAAACGATATCAAGTTGTACTCGACTTCGATTAGGTACTGCGATTTGGTGTGGCCCTTTGGCTGAAGACGGAGCCGACTCTATTAAGAGTCCGCTTATAGTCTTGATGGCCTGGTTCCGATGAACCTGTTGGAACCCTCGGTTCTCAGCCGTACTGGCAGAGGCGAAACAGGCACTTCCCACTGTTGTAGCTACTCTGCTGTCATAACGAACCTGGATGTCAGCGAGTGCGGAGTGCGTGGCTTCCCACAGCCTGAGCACCTCAGCAACATAAGAGTACGTGGAATTCGGGTAGTTGGCAACAACGATAATGGGTTTCGTTCCAAAGGGGTGCGTTTTTTGGAGCTTAACGACTCAACCGCCCTTTGTGGGGGCGGTTGTTGGTTTGATGCGAATGGCCAGTCACGGCCTCCTGAAGATGCTTCCTGTGTGTCTGGAAGCTGCACTCTATCCGACGACCGCACCATCCATGGGTGCTGGGTTCTTTCGGGGAAGGGCTTTGAAAACTGTCACGGAGGAGAGATATCTCTTGATTCCGTTTATTTCCTTGTGTATGCAATCGATAGAGCAATTCTGTTGCCAAAGAGTAAATGCTGAATTTATGGAGTTTTGTGGGGTGGGAAACGGTGTGATCTCTAAAAACTGAAGACGAGGTGTCGCAGCCTCCGTAATTCTGGATATTGGCCGAGCTTGTGGTGGGAGTGAGGGGGCGAGTGGGTTCTCTATTGATCGCTATCTATAGATTGGTGGGGATAGCCGATTGGCTGTCTATTCGTGCAGGATGTTGTTTGACCGTGTTCTGTGGGGGCTCTATAATCTGTTGTGTTCTGCCAATCCCCTCTGATCTCCCAGCCAAACTGGTTTGCTGATTGAGGTTTCTGGTGCGTACTGTCGCCAGGGATTAGGAACTGTGGTTTGTGGCAGAGCTTGTGGCAGTCCATGGACACGCGCAAGCCAATACGAATTTTGGGATAGCGAGTCCAATTAGAAGTAAGAAAGCCTAAGGAGTAACCCAGACAGCATGAATCGTACTCTTGTACTTCTCTCCGCCCTTTGCGCGGGATTAATTGCCACTGCCGGGCTGGCGCAGACGACTGCCCCCGCACCGACCGCTGCTGCGCCTGTTGCACCGCAGGCTGTTGCTGCCAAGATCGCCCTGATTCAATTTGAACAGGTCGCGGCCGCTACGAACGAGGGACAGAAGACTTTACAAGACCTACAGAAAAAGTATGAGCCGAAGAAAGCAGCGCTCGATGCATTGGGCGGCGAGATTGAATCTTTGACCAAGCAGTTGCAGTCAGCACCAGCGACGATGCAGGATGCGGAACGTACCTCGCGTCAGCGTGCTATCGAGATAAAGCAGAAGCAGTACCAGCGTGATGGTGAAGATGCTTCGACGTCGTATAACGCTGACGTGCAGGAGGCGATCGGCAAGGTCGCACAGAAGATGGGTCCGGTCGTGATCGGCTATGTCCAGAAGAATGGCTTCACGATGCTGCTCGACAACACAGGTCAGCCGGGTGGTACGGTCGTGCTTTGGACGCAGGCTGGAACCGACATCTCGCAGGCAGTTGTGGATGCGTACAACGCATCCTCCGGAGTCGCTGCTCCGATACCGTCTGGACCGGCGGCAGCTCGTACGCGCCCTTCGACGACACCGAAGGCAGCTACTCCGAAGCCTGCCGCTCCTAAGTAGGAGAAGAGCAAGAGAGCTTTGCGAAGTTGTTCGCTTGCTGAACAGCTTCAACATATGCGGATCCAACAGACTTTAGAACGAATCTAGAAACGAACGAATCCTAAGGAGCTATCAAACAGCATGAACCGTAATCTTGTACTTCTCTCCGCGCTTGGCGCGGGATTGATGACCACCGCCGGGCTGGCACAGACCGCTGCCCCCGCACCGCCCGCTCCTGCAGCTCAGCCCGCCGTTGCACCCCAGGCCATCCCCGCGAAGATCGCGCTGGTTGCGTTTGAGCAGGCTGTGTTTGCCACCAATGAAGGCCAGAAGGCCGTGCAGGACGTCCAGAAGAAATACGAGCCCAAGAAGGCTACGATCGACACGCTGGCACAGGAAGTCGACTCGTTGAAGAAGCAGGTTCAGAGCGCACCGGCGACGATGAGCGAGGATGAGCGTACTTCGCGCCTGAAGGCGATCGACACCAAAGAGAAGCAGTTGAACCGCGATGCGGAAGATGCGCAGACCGCCTACAACGCCGACCTGCAGGAGGCCTATGCCAAGGTCGCACAGAAGGTCTCGGTTACGCTGAAGAGCTACGTTGCGCAGAACGGCTACACGCTGTTGCTGGATGTCAGCAACCAGCAGAGCGCTGTGATGTGGGCCGTGCAGAATACGGATGTGACCCAGGCGATTGTTGAAGCGTACAACACGTCTTCGGGCGTGACCGCTCCGACACCTTCCGCCCCCTCGGCAACGCGTCCTCGCACGACCCCGGCTGCACCGCGTTCGACGACACCAAAGCCTGCAGCTCCCAAGCCGTAAGTTTTTGCTGGCTTGGATTTACAAGAAGGTTGCGATACGAAAAAGAGGAGGCCCGAGTGGGTTTCCTCTTTTTTGTCGGTATGGCGATTGTCACATTCTTTTGTGGAAAAACCTGTGGATTGCAGAGGATGCCATGCGCGTAAGTCAGGCAGCGGCGGCGCAGTGGTGTGACGGAAGACATTTTTGGTGAATCGCTAAGAATAACGTTTCAATGGACTTGCGCTGGCCGGTGGAAGAACTGTAGCGAGTGCTGTTCCAAATAAGAACTTGGCCAGCGAATTTCGGGGTTTCCACAGTTTCGAGTTACGGCACGGTTACAAATAACTGGATTTGCAGGATTTTTAGGGAAGGTCTGCCTAAGTTTCCGGCATTCCCTCGGCGGCTAAAGCCGGTTGTATACGCGAGATTTTGACGGCGGGACTAAAGTCCCGCCCTTTCATAACGATGTCTTGTTCAGGGGTTCCTTAGCTACTCTTCGCCGACTTTAAGGACTGCAAGGAAGGCCTCTTGCGGGATGTCGACCTTGCCGATCCGCTTCATGCGCTTCTTGCCTTCCTTCTGTTTATCGAGAAGCTTCTTTTTGCGGGAGATGTCGCCGCCGTAGCATTTGGCAATGACGTTTTTGCGGATCGCGGTGACGGTGGAGCGGGCGATGATCTTGGAGCCGATGGCGGCCTGGATGGCGACCTCGAACATCTGACGCGGGATGAGCTCGCGCATCTTTTCGACCAGCACCCTGCCGCGATCGTAGGCGGAGTCGCGATGGATGATGAGGGAGAGGGCGTCGACTGGATCGCCGGAGATGAGGATGTCCATCTTGACCATGGGGGAAACCCAGGTGCCGGCGAGGTTGTAGTCGAGCGATGCGTAACCGCGAGAGACACTTTTTAGGCGGTCGTAGAAATCGAGGACGATTTCGTTGAGCGGGAGCTCGTAGGTGAGCATGACGCGGGTCTCGGAGACGTACTCGATGTTCTGCTGGCGGCCGCGTTTGTCTTCGACGAGCTTGAGGATGTTGCCGACGTACTCCTCGTTGGTGAGAATTTTGGCAATGATGACGGGCTCTTCGATGATTTCGATCTCGGAAGGGTCGGGCCAGCGCGAAGGATTATCCACTTCAGTTACAGATCCATCGGTGCGGGTGATTTTGTAACGCACACCGGGCGCTGTTGTGATGAGGTCGAGGTTGTACTCGCGCTCCAGGCGTTCCTGAATAATTTCGAGATGGAGCAGGCCGAGGAATCCGCAACGGAAGCCGAAGCCGAGAGCGACGGAGGACTCAGGCTCGAAGGAGAAGCTGGCATCGTTGAGGCGAAGTTTTTCGAGTGCATCGCGGAGCATGGCGTGCTCGTGCGAGTCGATGGTGTAGAGGCCGGCGAAGACCATGGACTTGATGTCTTCAAAGCCGGGGAGGGCTTCGGCGCAGGGACGGTCGACCTCGGTGATGGTGTCGCCGACCTTGGTGTCGGCTACGTTCTTGATGGTGGCGACGAAGAAGCCGACTTCACCGGCGGTGAGCTCGCCGATCTCGACGGGCTTGGGGGTCATGACGCCCATGGAATCGACTTCGAAGCGGCGGTCGTTGGACATGACTTTGATCTTCATGCCCTTGCGGAGCTTGCCGTTGATGATGCGGGCGAGGACGATGACGCCCTTGTAGGGGTCGAACCAGCTATCGAATATGAGGGCCTGGAGCGGAGCTTGGGGATCGCCCTGCGGGGGCGGCAGCAGAGTGACGACTGCTTCGAGGATGCTGGCGACGTTGAGGCCGGTCTTGGCGGAGACGCAGATGGCATCGTCTGCGGGTAGCCCTACGGATTTTTCGATCATCGCCTTGGTGCGCTCGATGTCGGCGGAGGGCAGGTCGATCTTGTTGATGATCGGCAGGATCTCGAGGCCGTTGGAGATGGCGAGGTAGGCGTTGGCGAGGGTCTGGGCTTCGACGCCCTGCGACGCATCGACCACCAGCAGCGCGCCTTCGCAGGAGGCAAGAGAGCGGGAGACTTCGTAGGAGAAGTCGACGTGGCCGGGGGTGTCGATGAGGTTGAGCTGGTAGGTGTCGCCGTCCTCGGCCTGGTACATCATGCGGACGGTGTGGGCCTTGATGGTGATGCCGCGCTCGCGCTCAAGGTCCATAGCGTCAAGCACCTGCGCCTGCATCTCACGCGAGGTGAGGGAGCCGGTGAGCTCGAGGAGCCGATCGGAGAGGGTGGACTTGCCGTGGTCGATGTGCGCGATGATCGCGAAGTTGCGGATGTGACTTGGATCCATACGTTGTGCGGGGTGGCCTCAACTTACATCTTAACACCCGGCGCTGGAGGGCAAGGGGGAGTGGCGTCTATCTTGTGCTTTTCGTGCAGTTACGCTCACAACATAATTATTGTGGCGTTTATAACGAGGCTTCTGAGGGAAACGATACTTGTGGGAGAACCCCTGCAGGATTGACGGCGGCTGTGAGGGGCGTAGCGAGGATTTACAGAGCAGTAACCGGGTTGAAACATCAGCCGTCGAAAATCCGAGTTATATGGCAAACATAAAAACTCTCTGCAGGCTCGCCCTGCTGCTGAGCCTCGGCTCGGCTTCGCTGTGGGCTCAGATCACAACCGCTCGTCTGACTGGAACTGTAACCGACGCCTCTGGCGCGGGGCTGGCAAAGGCTACGGTCACGATTACGAATGAAGGCACCGGTGCCCAGCGTGTCGTGACGACAAACGCCGATGGCTCGTTTGTTGCTGTCTCGCTTTCACCCGCTTCGTATGACGTGAAGGTTACGGTCGACGGATTTTCCCAGAACGAGGTGAAGAACCTGGTACTCGGCGTGGGACAGGCTGCTACACACGATTTTGCGTTGACGGTCGCGGGCACGGCCTCGCAGGTGACGGTAGAAGCGGGCTCGATGGTGGCACTGGATACGTCTTCGGCGAGGATCGGCGCGACGATTGCGAACCGCGAGATTGCGAACCTCCCGATCAATGGCCGACAGATCTCTCAGCTATATTTGCTGGTACCCGGCGCGACGAATGCGGGTTCGGGTACGTTCGACAACATTCGCTTCTCCGGCCGCGCGGTCGAGCAGAACATTATCCGGCTGGATGGAATTGAAGCGACGTCGATCATCGATACGTCTCCGGGCAACTTGAACGGCGAACTGACTTCGCTATTCCGGCTGCAGCAGTCTCTAGAGGCGGTGCAGGAGTTCCGCGTGGACTCTTCAAGCTACCCCGCAGAGATGGGTACCGGTACGGGCGGACAGATCAGCTTTATTACCAAGTCTGGCAGCAACCGGGTACATGGCTCTCTGTTTGAATATGTGCGGAACGACTTCTTTGATGCACGCAATACTTTCAACCGCCGTACCGCGACTGCGACCCCGACGAACAGCCCGAAATTCCGCCTGAACCAGTTTGGTGGATCCATCGGCGGACCGCTAATGAAGGACAAGCTGTTCGTGTTCGCAAACTATGAGGGTCTGCGTCAGATCTGGGCTGCACCTTATACTCAGGCCACGCTGAGCAACTATGCGAAGTCGCAGATTGCCAGTACCAGCCCGGTGTTTCCGCTGCTGAGTGCTTACCCTGCCGATCCGTTTACGCTGGCGAGTGAGCAGCCGACGGTCGCCAACCCTGCAGGCGTTCTGCAGCAGAGTGTTACCCAGGTTGGAAAGAACCGGATCAACGAAGACTTCGGCATGATCCGGTTCGACTATCGCATCAACGACCGCTTCCAGGCGTATGCGCGTTACAACCGCGACCAGGGTACTTCGGCGCAGGTGCAGGACGCTTCGCTGAGCCAGTTCGGCCAGGTGGAGGTGCCGCAGAATGGCATCCTGGCGCTAAACCAGGTTTGGTCGCCGCGAATCTTCAATGAGACCAAGGTTGGCTTCAACGGCATTAAGATGCGCGTGCTGGGTATCAACGGACCGAGCCCGACGGCTGACCTGAGCAAGTCGCGTATTGCGATTGCGGGCCTGACGAACGTGGGATCGCTGATCAGCCTTTCGAGCTCGTTCAACGGTGTGGGTGCTCCTTACACCGGGCAGACGATCTCTTACATCGATAACCTGTCCTATGTGGCGGGCAAACATAACCTGAAGTTTGG
>JANYER010000159.1 GCA_025359825.1 Granulicella sp. | reverse complement strand
CGGAATCGGATTCGGCTGCGGGTTCGTGTGGTGGATGGCGTGCTTCGGGTAGGGTACAACCGGCGCGGGGGGGTGGAGTTTCTTCCGGTGCAGGAATGTCCAATTGCTGCGCCTTTGTTGTGGCGGGCGGCGGAGGCTTTGCTGAAGCTTGCTACGGGTGACTCGGCTGCACAGCAGTGGATGCGGGCTGCGGTGGAGATAGAGCTCTTTGCCGATGCAGAGCAAACGCGTTTGCAGATGAATCTGTTTGTGCGGAAGGCGCCGCCTGCGGGCTTCGGTGGGTTCTGCAAGCAGATGCAAGCACTGGTGCCGGAGCTGGGCGGGGCGGGGGTTTCGGTACTGCCGAAGGAGAGTGCGCAGCGCAGCCGGCGTATGGAGCGACCTACTGTGGGAGCGAGTTGGGGTGCGGCGGGCCTGTTGTATAGCGCGGCGGGGATGGACTACTGGGTGAGCCGCGGTGGGTTCTTCCAGGTGAATCGCTTTCTGGTGGAGGAGATGGTGCGGATCGTGTGTGCGGGGCGTAGCGGTCGGCTAGCGTGGGACTTGTATGCGGGGGTTGGTCTGTTCAGCCGGGTGCTGGCGCGGAGCTTCCAGCATGTGGTGAGCACTGAAGGTGGCGAGACGGCGGCGGCCGATCTGGCACAGGGTGTGAAGGGTACGGGAATGCGCGCGGTGCATGCTTCGACGCTGGAGTTTCTGCAGGCGGCGGTGATTCAGCGGGAGCGGCCGGAGCTGATCGTGATAGATCCGCCGCGGGCTGGCGTGGGAGCGGAGGTGTGCGCTCTGCTGGCGCGGGTGAAGGTGGCGGAGCTGGTGTATGTGTCGTGCGATCCGGTGACGATGGCACGGGACGTGAAGGCGCTGCTGGAGGCTGGCTACAAAGTGGCAGAGCTGCACCTGGTGGATATGTTTCCGCAGACCTTCCATATCGAGACGATTGCGATTTTGCGGCGCTGACGCGGCGTAACTGTGTTGCAATGGACGGCAGATGTGGTCTGCACGTAGAGCCTGGATGACCCGGATAGAGGATGCTCCGAACCCTGAATTATGGGGGCGCGGAGGACGGCGCGTGGGGGCGTTGGAGTTTCGCCGCGCACCGTTGCTGGCGGCTGTGGTGTGGTTCGCGCTGGGTGAGCTGGTGGGGCGCAATGGACGGCCTGCGGTTTTACTGGTGTTCGCACTGACACTGCTTGTGGGGTTGGCCGTACTCTGCCTGCGACGGACGTTGCGGACTGCGGTGGTGCCGCTGGCTGGGGTATGGCTGGTGGTGGGGATGTGGTCGGCTACGGTGCAGCCGGTGCCGGAGCGGCAGGCTACGCTGCTGCATTTTGCGGATGGGTTGAGCCGTACGGTTCGAGGGAGCGTGGTGCGGGTACGGATGCTGCCGGCGCGAGGTGTGGCCGAGCGGGATTTGGATAGCGACTTTGATCGCGCGCGGGAGCCTGAGGCTGCGGATGCGATGTCCGTGGATGTGCTGGTGGATGGGGTGGAGGAGGTGACGCCGGATGTGTCGCGGATGGTGGCGGTGCGTGGCGGAGTCCGGGTTACGCTAATGGCGCATGGGGATGTACTGCCTGACTTGCAGTGCGGCGATGCGGTGGAGGTGCCGCTGCAGCTTCGTGTTCCGCAGCGGTATAACGACCCGGGGGCGTGGCAGTATGCGGACTATCTGCTGGCGCAGGGGATTGGGGCTCATGCCAATGCTCGTGCAGCGAAGCTGACGAAGATCGGTGCGGGAGCGGCGAGGTTGCAGTGCCGATTGTTTGCGGCGCAGAGCTGGGCGGCGATGCGGCTGGATGGGTACGTGCAGTCAACGGCGAATCGTCATCTGCCTGGAGTCTTGAGGCTGAGTCATGATGACGCGGGCATGGTGAAGGCGATGCTGTTTGGGGACCGTGCGGGGCTGACGCAGACGCAGCGGGTCGGCTTCCAGCGGACGGGATCGTTCCACCTGTTTGTCGTGTCGGGATTGCATGTGACGCTGCTGGCAGGTGCGGTGTTCTGGATGGCGCGACAGTTGCGCTTAGGCGAGTGGCTGGCGACGCTAGTGACGCTGGGTCTGGCGACGGGATACGCGGTGCTCACGGGATTTGGTGCGCCGGTGCAGCGGGCGTTGTGGATGACGGCAATCTTCCTGGTGGCGAGGCTGCTGTCTCGGGAACGGAGTGCTCTGAACGGCCTGGGTGCGGCGGCGCTGGGAGTGCTGGTGTGGTCACCGGAGAGTCTGTTTGAGTCGAGCTTCCAGATGACGTTTCTGGCGGTGATGGCGATTGCGGGGATTGCAGTGCCGTTGGGGGATCGGAGCTTTGTGGCATACGCGCGAGCTGCGCGAAAGCTGGAGGATGCGTGGGTGGACCAGACTCTGGAGCCACGGGTGGCGCAGCTTCGAGTGATGCTGCGGCTATGGGGGGAGGCGCTGGAGGCGGTGTTGGGGCGATGGGCCTATTGGGTGCCTGCGGTGGTGGTGCGTAGTGGGTTGTGGGCGGCGGAGCTGGCGATGATCGGCGTGGTGGTGGAAATGGTGATGGTGCTGCCGATGGCGGTGTACTTCCACCGGGCGACGCCGTTTGCGCTGCCGGCAAATATGTTGAGTGTGCCGATGGTGGCGGTGCTGGCTCCGCTGGGAGTGGTGACGTTTGTGGCGAGCCTGGTGAGTCCGTGGCTGGCAACGGTACCGGGTGCG
>JANYER010000473.1 GCA_025359825.1 Granulicella sp. | reverse complement strand
AGCAATGTGAGCCTCGATGCGGACGGCGGAGGACACGCGACGCTTCACTTTGTGGGGGATAGTACGCATTCGGGAATCTTCGGCGCGGCTCCAGAGGACCAGTCCGGTGTGCCGGTGGCTTCTCTGGGCTACACGGTTTTTCGTGTCACGTTCGTGCGCCCCGGGACGTACGACTACATCTGTGCGTTGCACGATAATTTGGGCATGGTTGGGAAGGTGGTTGTGTTGCCCTGAGCCTTAGCCTCCAGTACCGCGACATGGGCTGGCCCCATGTCGCGGATGCGTCACTCTATTGCCTGAGGGAGACTCAGGCAGACTAGAGCGGCTGTTGTCGGCGAATCCTCTTAGGGGTAGATTCTGTTCAGCGTTCTGGCGAAGGGGATGGTTTCGCGGACATGGTCGAGGCCGCAGATCCAGGCTACGGCTCGTTCGATTCCCATGCCGAAGCCGGAGTGGGGGACTGAGCCGTATTTGCGCAGGTCGAGGTACCACTGGAAGGCGGCGAGGGGCAGGTCGTGGGCTTCGATGCGGGACTTAAGCAGGTCGTAGGAGTCAACGCGCTGGGAGCCGCCGATGATCTCGCCGTAGCCCTCGGGGGCGAGGACGTCGACGCAGAGGGCGCGGCTGGGGTCGATGGGGTCGGGCTGCATGTAGAAGGCCTTGATGGCGGAGGGGTAGCGGTGGATCATGACGGGCTTATCAAACTGCGAGGAGATGTAGGTCTCGTCGGGAGAGCCGAAGTCGTCGCCGTCTTTGTGACGGGTTTCGATGAGTCCTTTGGCGAAGGCGTCTTCGAGCATGGCGTGAGCTTCGTCGTAACTTAAGCGTGGAAATTTGTTGGCAGCCCCAGAAGCGGGTTTCGTAGCAGAGAGGTTCGGAGCAGCATTGGCAGGGCCTGAACCTTCGGGGTCCTTCGACTGGGCGCTTTGCGCTTCGCTCAGGATGACAGAGCTGTTATTGGTGGTCGGAGTGGGGGCGACGACGGCTTCTAATTTCTCGGTGTCGCGGCCGATGACTTTGAGGTCGGAGCGGTGCTGGGCGAGTACGGTGGTGACGATGTGGGTGATGAAGCCTTCGGCGAGTTCGAGCAGGCCTTCGAGTTCGAGGAAGGCGACCTCGGGTTCGATCATCCAGAACTCGGTGAGGTGTCTCCGAGTCTTCGATTTTTCTGCTCGAAACGTAGGGCCGAAGGAGTAGACCTTGCCCAGGGCGAGGGCCGTCGCTTCGATGTAGAGCTGGCCGGACTGGGTGAGGTAGGCCTTGTCATCGTCGAAGTAGTCCATCTCGAAGAGCTCGGAGGTTCCTTCGCAGGCGTTGGGCGTGAGGATGGGTGGATCGGTGCGGGTGAAGCCATTAGTGTCGAAGTACTCCGCTGCGGCACGCATGATGGTGGCGCGGACGCGCAGGATGGCGGACTGGCGCGGGGTGCGGAGCCAGAGGTGGCGATGCTCCATGAGGAAGTCGACGCCGGCCTCTTTGAGCTGAATGGGGAAGGGTGTGTCTTCGGGGACCTTCTGGATGACTTCGACGCCTTCGACGTCGAGCTCGAAGCCGGAGGGGGCCCTCGCGTCGGCGCGGACTTTGCCGGTGACTATGAGGCTGGACTCGAGGGTCAGATTTTTGAGGGTCTCGAAGACCTCTTCGGAGACGGCGGCCTTGGGGACGATGCCCTGGATGGTGCCGGTTCCGTCGCGAAAGATGGGAAAGAGCAGCTTGCCGGAGGCGCGCAGGTTATAGAGCCAGCCCCGAAGGGTGATGGTCTGGCCTTCGTGGGCGGCGAGGGAGGCGATGGTGGCGAGGGGCGCGGAGGTCGTTTGCATGCGGCTACTAGTTTACGCCGTCAGTTTACGCCGTCGCTCGTATGGCTCTTTCGACGCATGGTCAGAGCTGGGCTAGCTGGCTTTTTCGAGCAACATGCGTTGTTGCAGGAGGGTGACCAGAGCCTGCTCCTCTTGCCGGAGTGAATGCTGGTGTGCGGCGATTTCTTTATCGAGTTTCCGTTTGGTGGCGGTGAGGGTGGTGCCGTTGAGGTAGTGCTCCAGCACGGCGGGGTGGATGTAGCATTTGCGGCAGACGGAGGGGGTGTTGCCCAGTTTGCTGGCAACGGACTTTACCGCGGCGACAATGTTGCGTTTAGCTTCGGTGGCGGAGCTGAAGGGCTCCAGCGTGGTGAGGAGTTCGCAGGTGAGGACGGAGCCAGCCCAGGTGCGGAAGTCTTTGGCGGTGAAGTGCTGCCCGGTGATCTCCTGCAGGTATTGGTTGACGTCGGAGGAGTCGACAGAGTGGTGGGTGCCGTCTGGGTCGAGGTACTGAAAGAGTTCGTAGCCGGGGATATCAGAGCAGCGGCTGACGATGCGGGCGAGGCGGCGATCCTGCAGGTTGACGGTGTGGTGGACGCGGCTCTTGTCCTTGAAGGTGAAGGTGATGTTGGAGCCTTTGACCTCAACATGGCGATTTCGCATGGTGGTGAGGCCGTAGGACTTATTCTCGCGGGCGTACTCTTCGTTGCCGACACGGATGAGGGTGGACTCCATGAGGGCGACGATGGTTGCCAGAATCTTTTCGCGGGGCAGGCCGGGGAGATTTAGGTCGTGGTCGATGCGTTTGCGGATAATGGGCAGGGCATCGGCGAAGAGGGTCATACGTTCGTACTTGGTCTCGTCGCGGACCTCCCGCCAGCGGGGGTGGTAGCGGCTCTGCTTCCGATGGCGGGCGTCGCGGCCGGTGGCCTGGAGGTGTCCGTTGGCCTGGGAGCAGATCCAGACGTCAGTCCAGGCAGGCGGAATGACGAGGGACTTGATGCGGGCGAGGGTGTCGGCGTCGCGGAGAGGTTTGTCGTCGGCGGTGGTGTAGCGGAAGGTCTTGCCGTGGCGGGCGCGGTGAATGCCGGGCTTTAGGTCGGAGACGTAACGTAGACCAGCTGCCTTGGCGGACTCGACTGGATCGGTGATGGGCTCGGGGACGGCTGCGGATTTGCGGCTACGCGCTGGCATCCGAAATGTGATGCGGATGGCTGGTTTTCGGGGTGCCTATCGTATCGCGCATGGGCGGGTTCGTTCGTACTGTAAATGATCCGGCATGCGATTGCGATGCGGCTGCAATCGCGCGTGTTCTATCAGGTTCCCATCACCACGGACTCACGCTCGAGTCGATTGAACGAAGATGTAGAGGTTGAGCAGCATCAGGGCCAGCGAGGGGATGGACTGGACGACGCTGTCGCGCATCTTCAGACGAACGCCGAAGGCAATCAACATCAGCAGAGAAAGGCCGGCCGAGGCCATCCAAAGAGCCGGACGCCACTTGAGGCCGACGAGCAGGCCCATGCCTCCGACGATCTCCAATATGCCTGTGAGGATGCGGAGACTCGGCAGACCGAAACGCTGGAAGTCAGCCACCATAGATGTAGAACCCGCGCAGAAGACACCGTAAACGATAAAGACAATACTGGACGCCCAAATAAGGATAGAGAGGAGATTCATGCGGGCATCTTTCCGGAGTAGACCGCGCTGACGAAGAGTGAGAGCAGGAGCAGTACAAGGGATGGCACAAACTTTTGCCACGGATGACGAGCCCTGACATGAGCGATTTGAGCGCAGAGCATCAAGAGTGCCATCAGGAGCGCGGAGCCCAGCACCAGGCCGGGGTACCAGATGCCAGCGATCAGCAAAGTCGAGGTAACGATTTTGGTCGCTCCTACCGCATTTCGTATGAGGTCTGAGAGGTGGTATTCGTGAAATTCGTTGACGATATTCGTAAAACGAAACACCCAAACGAATACGACTGAAAAGGCAATGACGATTTGTGCGCAGACCGCGAGCTGATGCAATGGGACCTGCTTTCTCTAGTAGAGATCAGCATAACCCTACTACGAATGTATGAAGCGGGAAGGGAATTGCGGCTCGAAGATAAATACCAAGCTGGAAACGTTGATGCGCTCGCAACGGTGCTTACATGAGCTAGCTGGCGGTGGCTCCGAGTTGCTTAACCTGACGCGCGTAGTGGGAGAAAAAGGCGGAGGCTTTTTGCTGGAGGGATTCGGGGGTCTCGTTGAGGTCGTGGGACAGCTCGAGGATAGCGGGGATGTTGGCGGGAAAAGTGGCAAGGTGCCGGAAGACATTGGGCCAGTCGATGTTCTCGCTTGCGACTGAAGATTCGGTAGCGGGCCAGAGGTGGTCGTCTTTGCGGGCTTCGGGGCCCCGATTGTCGTGGAGGTTGAGGGCGCGGATGCGAGGGCGGAGAAGTTCGACTGCTTCGTTTATGGCAGGTGTGCCGCCGAGTAGGTGGGCGTGGCCGAGGTCGAGAGTCACTCCTACGGTGTCGAAGTGGCCGACGTTGAGGATTTCGAGCAGATGCTCGGGGGTGGTGACTTCGTTCTGGAGATTTTCGAGCAGGATCTTGACGCCGAGCGGGTGGGCGAAGGCCTTGACGTGCTCGATGGCGGTGAGGGAGTTCTCGAGTGCGCGGAGGTTCCAGGGATCATCTTTGAGGCCGAGGTGGAGGGTGAGGGCGGTGAACGGAATCTGCTCGGCGGATTCGAGGGCGCGCTTGACCTCGTCCATGGCATCGATGCGGCGGGACTTCTCGGGGTCGATGAGGTTGAGCGTGGGTGCGGAGTGACGGGACCAGTGGCTATCGGCGTAGAGCGGCTGGTGCAGGGTGGGCTGGATGCCGGCGTCGCGGAACCAGAGGGCGAGGTCGCGGATGATGGCGCGGTCGGTGTAGTCGAAGTGGTGCCGGTGGGCGAAGACCTCGATGACGGGCGTGCCGTAGGGGGCAAGGGCGCGAGTGATGGCGTCGAGCAGGCCGGGGTGCAGGCGCTGCTGGAGAAAGACGTGAGTAGAAAGACCGGGTTGCATCTCTACCCAAGTTACAGCAATGCGGTGTGTAGCAGGTACTCGGCGGGGAGTGCGGGTATGCTGGTGGGGAGGTGAAATCGAGTGAACTATCGTGTGCTGGGACGGACGGGCTGGAAGGTCTCCGAGATAAGTTTTGGAGCGTGGGCGATTGGTGGGGCATGGGGCAATGTCTCCGATGCCGATGCGATGGCGGCACTGCATAAGGCGGTCGACTCAGGCATTAATTTTCTGGATACGGCGGATGTGTACGGGCATGGACGCAGCGAGCGTCATATCGCTCAGTTGAAGAAGGAACGGAGCGGCGAGGAGATCATCGTCGCCACCAAGGCTGGCCGCAAGCTGCCCAAGCAGACGGTGGAAGGGTACAGCGCCGCGAACCTGAATGGATGGATCGACCAGAGCCTGAAAGATTTGGGGACGGACTGCCTGGATCTGGTGCAGTTGCACTGTCCGCCGACCGACGCGTACTACCATCCGGAGGTGTTCGGAGTGATGGACGACCTGGTGAAGTCGGGTAAAATTCGCTACTACGGCGTGAGCGTTGAGCGGGTAGAAGAGGCGCTGAAGGCGATCGAGTATCCGAACGTGCAGACGGTGCAGATTATCTTCAACTGCTTTCGGCAGCGGCCTGCGGAGCTGTTCTTTGAGCAGGCAAAGAAGAAGCAGGTGGGTATCCTGGCGCGAGTTCCGCTGGCGAGTGGAATGTTGACGGGCAAGATGACGAAGGACTCGCAGTTTGCGGCGGACGATCACCGGAACTTCAATCGCAACGGCGAGCAGTTTGACCAGGGCGAGACGTTCTCGGGGGTGGACTATGACGTTGCGCTGGAGGCGGTGGAAGAGTTGCGTGCGCTGGTTCCGGCAGGCATGTCAATGCCGCAGTTTGCGTTGCGCTGGATCCTCATGTTCGATGCGGTGACGTGCGCTATCCCTGGGGGCAAGCGGCCGGAGCAGGTCGCTGA
>JANYER010000462.1 GCA_025359825.1 Granulicella sp. | reverse complement strand
TACGGAGATCGTAGTTGGGGGTGTCGCAGACGTCCTTTAGCTTGTAGCGAAGAGGGAAGTCGAAAGCAGCGATCTGGTTGTCGGTGACGCTATTGGCCTTCTCCAGCCATGCATCAATATCTTCGGTGCCTGACCATAGTTCGGCGACGACGAAGGGGGTGAACTCTTCGCCATTTTTAACGTAGCGGTATTTGGAGAGCATGCTGATGAGCCATGCTCCGTAGCCTTTAACGAAATCGAAGCGGAAGCCGTCGAAGCCGAGTTCTTCAATGAGGAAGCGAGAGTAATTGAACATCTCCGTGTAGACCAGCGGATTGCGATGGCAGAGGTGTGGGAAGCCGGCGAAGTTTTCGCCTTCAACCATGACCTGTTCGTAGCGGCTGGGATGGAAGCAGTTCCAATCGCGGGGGAAGCGGCCGCTCTTAGGGTTGAATTTGGTCCAACGGGTCTCGCCGTCTAGCGGGTTGACCTCCTGCTCATCCGCGCCGGAGTTGTGATTCAAGACCATGTCGGCGTAGAGCTGGATCTTATTGTCGTGGGCTTTTTTGATGAGAGCTTCCAGCTCGGCGCGGTTGCCGTACCAGGTTTTCTTACCGCCCTTCTGATCGAAGTCGCCCAAGTCAAAATAGTCATAGGGGTCGTATCCCATACCGGCATTGGTGGAGGCCTTGGAGACGGGCGGCAGCCACAGGGCATTAATTCCAGACTTGCCGAGGTCTTCTACCTTTTCAGCGACGAAGTTCCACCACTCATGCTCTTTGTCTTCCAACTTCGGGCAGTCCCAGTAAAATGCCTGCATCATTACGGTCATGGTCGTTTTCTCGTTCCTTAGGAATTTTTGCGCACGTATCGCTTGCGATTGCTACGCATCCAATATGTCTGTGAAAAGGAAACTGACTTCAAACCGTACGATGCACATCTATCGAGGTTGTTTGCATGTCGAATCTGAATCGAATTGGGAATGATGAACAGAACGGGCGTTTGAATCCGCTGAGTAAAGCAGGCACCGCGTTGCTGGGGTGGTGGCGAGCGACGACGCTGGATGCTTTGATTGTTGGTGTGCTGTGGTTTATTGGGCTGGAGCTCATCGGTATTCCGTGGGCCCCGCTCTGGGCGTTTCTGGGTGCGGTGCTGCAGTTCATCCCGACCTTTGGCGGCATGATTGCGCTGATCGGACCGGTGTTGGCGGTGCTGTTCAGCGATAAGGATTTGTGGGTACTTGGGCTGGTGCTGGGACTGTACGGACTGATCGTGATTCTTGAGGGCCTGGTGATTGGGCCGTATATCTTGCACCGTACGACCAAGGTGCCGTGGTGGGCGGCGTTCCTGGGCCCGATTGTGCTGGGGCTTGTAATTCCGTTCTGGGGCGTGCTGCTGGCTCCGCCGTTGTTGGCGGTATTCTTCGCGTTCCGCAAGCCGGCTGGCCCGATAGCTTCTGGCCCGCCTGCGATTTAGCTGAGTTTGTACTTGGTCTCGGCGAGGCGGTAGAGCGGCCTCCATACGAGGCGATTTACCGTCACTACCATCAACGCCATCACGATGGTGGCGAGCAGCAGAATCTGGAACAAGCCTTTGTCGCTGGCCGCGCTGATCTGGGCACCGAGGCCGAGGGTCTGCAGGGTCTGGCCCTTGAGGTGGAAGTACTCGGCGATGATGCTGGCGTTCCATGCGCCGCCGGATGCGGTGACCAATCCGGTGATGAGGTACGGAAAGATGCCGGGCAGGATGACGGTCTGCCAACGCTGCCAGCGGGTGAACTGAAAGAGAGTCGCCACTTCGCGCAGGTCGGACGGAATGGCCATGGCACCGGCGATGACGTTGAACAGGATGTACCACTGGGTGCCGAGCAGCATGAGAACAATGGAGCCGATGCCGAGGCCTCCACCCATCCGCAGCAGGCCGAGGATGATGATGGGGAAGAGGATGGGTGCCGGGAACGAAGCTGCGACCTGCACGATAGGTTGCACGATGCGGGCGAGCTTTGGATTGAAGCCGATGGCTACTCCGGCGGGGATGGTCCAAAGAGCTGCGAGCAGGAGAGAGACGTTGACGCGAAGGAAGGTTGCGCCTGCGCCCTCCAGCACCAGCAGGTACTGGCCTTGATGGATCTCGCGGAGCTTCAACAGTGCGCTGGTGGCGGCGTAAAGGACGACCGCTCCGAGCAGGATAAGGACGCCGACGCGGAGCCAGACGGGGGTGTCTTTGACCTGCCCTGCGGCCTGCCGGGCACGGTACTCGCGATTGCGTTCGGCGACGCGTTTATAGATGCTTTCGCTGAGTGGGACGAAGGTGTGGCGCTTGATCGCGCCGAGAGCGTTGGAGTGCTGGATGAAGTGCAGGATGGGCGAGTTGATGCGGTCTGCGCCGGCGGTCTGCTCGATCTTGAACTTGTCGCTCCACGCGATGACCGGTCGCCATACGAGCTGGTCGGTTGCGACGATGATGGCGATGACGGTGAGGATGCCGTAGATCATGGCGGGGATATTGTCTGCGCTGGCTGCGGTCTGAAGGTAGGAGCCGAGGCCGGGGAGGCGGAAGTCGCGATCACCGAGGACAAACATCTCACAGGCCATCAGGAAGAACCAGCCACCGGCGACGGAGATCATCGAGTTCCAGACCAAGCCAATGGTGCCGAAGGGCAGCTCCAACTGCCAGAAGCGTTGCCAGGTGGAGAAACCGTAGATGTTGGAGGCTTCGCCTAACTCGCGGGGGAGGCTCTTAAGCGAGCTGTAAAAGCTGAAGGCCATGTTCCAGACCTGGCCGGTGAAGATGAGGACGATGGCACCCATCTCCACCCCAAGCTGGCGGGTAGGGAAGAGAGCCACCATGGCCAGCATGACACCGGGAAGGAAGCTGAGCACCGGGATGGATTGCAGAATGTCGAGTGCGGCGATCATCAGCGATTCGGCGCGCTTGTTGTAGGCGGCGATGTAGCCATAACCGATGGCGAAGACCAGGCTGAGCAGGTAGGCGAGGCCGATGCGCACGACGGAGTAGAAGGCGTAGAGAGGCAGGCTGGAGGGCTTGAGTGAGACGACGAACTCCGGCTCGGCTTTGCCGGTCCAGAACTTGACGATCTGGAGGACACCGTAGAAGGCGGCGAGGCATAGGGCTGCGACGGCGAGGTCCAGAAAGAAGGGCCAGCTCCGTTTGAAGACCTGGGCGCGGGCCAGCGTCTCGCGTCCGCGGGTGTAGTTGAAGCCGCTGGGTAGGTGAATCACTCGATGACCTCGGCGGAGGATTCGGAGTCATGATGCAGCTTTTCGGGCTGGATGAAGCGGCGGCGTGAGGCGTCGAAGTCAAAGAGTTCGGCGTAGCGGCCCCAGTTAATGGCGGTCTCGAGCTGGCGAAGGGTCTCTTCTTCGCTGAACTGCTCGTCGAGCATGTCGTGGAAGAACTCTTCGGCGACGGTGCGGTCGCTCTTGGCTTCGATGGCGCGGACGATCTGGCGGAGGAGCAGGACGTTCTCCACGGCAGCGGTGCGGAAGAGTTCCTTCTGACGGAGAATCTCGGAGTTGGCGTACTCGGCGCCAGTGGGGGTGATGGCAGCGTCGCCTTCCGTCACGGTGAGGAAGCCGAGCAGCTGCGCAGCGTCGACGATGGGGAGTAGGTCGTCGATCTCAAAGGCGAGGTCGTCGGCGAGGCGATAGATGTCGTCTTTGCCGTTGTGGTCGAGCACCAGCTCCAGCAGTCCGGCGATGCCGCCGGGACGGGCGTGGGGAAGCATCTGATAGTGCATCTGGCGCTGGTCGCGGACGCGTTTGCCGGTGGGCGTCTGGGGCAGCTCAGGCGGCTGTGCGTCGGGCTGGGTGAGAACCTTGTAGATGTAGTCCACGAGCTGGGTGAACGCGGTGGCCTTGCGATCGCGAGGGTGGACGAGGGCGACCCTAAAGTCGGTGCGGACGTGGCCCGGGTTGCGGCCGAGGACGATGATGCGGTCGGCGAGCAGCACGGCTTCCTCGATGTTGTGTGTGACGATGAAGATGGCCTGGGTGGGGATGGTCTTCTTCTGCCAGAGCTCGAGGAGCTCGGAGCGGAGGTTCTCCGCGGTAAGGACGTCGAGGGCCGAGAAGGGCTCGTCCATGAAGAGGACTTCGGGCTCGACCACCAGGGCACGGGCGAAGCCGACCCGCTGGCGCATGCCGCCGGAGAGCTCCTTGGGGTAGGCGGCCTGGAAGCCATCGAGGCCGACGGTGTCGAGGATCTTCATCGCGCGCTTGCGCCGTTCAGCAGGCTCCATGCCACGGGCTTTGAGGGGTGCCTCTACATTCTCAAAGACGGTGAGCCAGGGGAACAGCGCGAAGCTCTGGAAGACGATCGAGACATTGACGTCGGCGGTGGCAATGGGCTGCTCGTGCCAGTAAACCTGTCCTGCAGAAGGAGCGGAGAGGCCGGTCAACATCCTGAGCAGCGTAGACTTGCCCGATCCAGAGGGGCCAAGCAGAGCGACGATCTCGCCCGGTACGATCGAGAGGTCGGTGGGCGAGATGACCTGGATACGGTTCTCACTGGGTTGCGCGTAGTATTTTTCAACGCGTTCGGCGCGAATGATGGTTGTCTGCATGGTTCGATTCTTGTGTTTTATCTCAGAGAGAGGAATTATTGCCGGGCCTGCGGAAGAATCCACTCTGCGGTCAGCGTATCATCATTTTGTAGCTAATTTGGTGAAGCGATGCACCTACAGATTGCTTGTACGTCACTAAGTTATCAATCTTCTATTTTGGAGACACGTACATGCCAGAGTCAGTAACCGCAGTTCCATCCAAGCCCAAGGTACTCGTCGCCGATGACGAGCAGGTGATCGCCAACACGCTCGCGATTATCCTCAACCAGGCAGGCTTTGAGGCCCGTGCGGTGTTCAGTGGAGAGAAGGCCGTGGAAGCACTCGACGCCTTCCAGCCGGACATGCTCATCAGCGACGTCATCATGACCGGAATGACCGGCATCGAAGCTGCGATTATCACGCGGGAGCGTCTGCCGAAGTGCAAGATCCTGCTGTTCTCCGGACAGGCCGCCACTGCCGATCTGCTGGAGAAGGCACGCACCCAGGGCCATGAGTTCGAGATACTGGCCAAGCCCGTCCACCCCACCGACCTGCTCGCAAAACTCCGCAGCTAAGCTTACTACGCGGCTAGGCCGCGGTTTCACACAATAGATTCAGCTCGGTGCTTTGACATCCAGGATGCGCTGGCGTTCCTTCACCTTTGCGGCTGGAGCGCCGGCGTAGACCGTCCATGCCTCGAGGTTGCGTGTCGCAACCGAGCCCAGCCCCAGCACTGCCCCCTCACCCACCTGAACGCCGGGCGCAACCGAAGCCCGCGCGCAGACCCACGCGTACGCTCCCACTTGCATGGCATAGGCGAGCAGAGGGAAGCCTGGGTCGTCGTAGTCGTGCGTAGCGCCACACAGGTAGGCACCCTGCGAGAGGATGGCGTGGGAACCCAGCGTGAGCGGTGCGGGGTTATAGATCTCGACGCCATCGGCGGCTGTGACCTGGTCGGCACAGATCAGGTTCCAGGGAGCCCATATTTTTGAGCCGGGGTAGAAGTGGCAGTCCGGGCCTATGGTCGCGCCGAACAGACGCAGCAGCATGGCTCGCCAGGCATGAAGGGGCCGTGGAGAGAAACGGTAGAAGACGGTCCAGCAGATGTTCCAGATCAGGCGGCGAATGCGGTCGCTGGCCGAGAAGGCAGGACGGAGGTAGGGGTCCGCGGCACTCTCGGGGGAGATGTGATCCGCCGCGTTGTAGTGGACTTCCCGGGCCATCGGTCTCTTCCTCGCTGCATTGCTAGGGAACGGTAATTGGGTCGCTGGCATTCTCAAACAGGCGGATGATGGCCTTGGCGTTTTCGCTCATATCGTAGCGGCGATGGAAGCACTCGTAGGCGCGCTGGCCCATGGCCTGCCGTTCTTCGACGGTCATTCCGATCCAGCGACGCAGCAGGTTGAGTGTGCCGTCCGGTGTGTCCAGTTCCATTAAGCCGGCATGGTCGTCGGCGATCTCTTCCGCGATATTGACCTTGTCGGCGAGCAGGACTGCGCGGCCACAGGCCAAGGCCTCTGCTACCGCAATGCCGAAGTTCTCCTGATGCGACGGCAGAATGAAGGCCTCGGACGCAAAGAGTGAACCCCACTTCGCATCGCCCTTAAGCATTCCGGGCCAATGGACACGATCGGTGACACCAGTGGCGGCGGCGGACTCTTTCAGCTTTGCGCTCCACAACTGCTGGTCGGGGCCAGCCATGACCAGATGCAGCGTTGGGTCCTCTGCGGCCACCTTGGCGAATGCGTCGATGAGCATGTCGCAGCCTTTTTTGCGATGAATGCGGCCGAGGAACAGGAGGAAGCGTTTGTCTTTTACCGCAGGGCATTTGGCAAAAAAAGCCTGGCGCTGGACTTCAGGATCCCCCTTGGGGCCACTTGCGCCGTAGGGCACGACGTAGGCGTTCCATTTGAAGAGGGAGAAGCTCTGTTCTGCGAGGCGCTTCTCCGCCTTGGAGGTGAATAGAACACGGTAGGCATCGCGGAGAACACGGTACTCAAACGGGACCCAGTAGAGCCACTTTTTGATGTGCTTGAGCGGGAAGGCGTAGCGAAAGTAGGGGTCCAACATTCCGTGGGTGAAGACGACATAGGGGGTGTTTCCGCTGAGGGCGCGCCACGCCGCATAGCCACAGTACTGCCATAACCCGTTGACGACAACGCCGTCGAAGCGGTGGCGGTTGGCGCGTAGCCAGGGCAGCAGCTTGGCGTTGAATCCGTAGGTAGTGTTGGTCGGCCCCAGGGCGTGGACCGGGAAGCCAACATCGGAAAGATAGGGTGCGGAGGGATCGTCGAGCGTTACGACCTCGCCCGTATAGCCGATTGGGCCATAGCTCAGCAGGACGCGGACCGACTCGGTGGGACCCCCGGCCTCTGGATTCAATGTTCCGATAATGTGCAGAATTCGCATCAGTTTTGTTTCATCGCCTTCGAGCATATCAGCAGCGGCATGGGTGGAAAGGTCGCCTCTGGATGCAGTCATGCTTCGATGCTCCCGGTGACAGTAGCGATCGCTCGACGCAGACCGCGGAGGTCCTGCTCGAATCCCCAGTTCTGGATTCGTTCGAGTGCGCGGCGGCCCATGGCGTCGGCAGTTTCTGGAGTGGCGAAGACGCGGCGCAGGGCATCGGTCAGTGCGGCTACGTCGCCGGCAGGGAAGATGCAGCCTTCCACTCCGTCGGTCAGCAGGTCAGGCTGGCAGCCGACATCGTCGGAAATGACGATGGCCCGGCTGGCGTTCATCACCTCGTTGACGATAAGGCCCCATGGCTCATGCCGGGAGGGCAGGACAAACACGCTTGCAAGGTCGAAGAAGCGAGGCAGCTCCGACTGGTTACGGAAGCCGCAGAAGCGTATTCCTTTGGAGCCGGTAGCGGCAGCCTGCGCCTCGAGTGCAGCCCGTTCCTCACCGTCGCCGACGATGATCAGGTAAGGGTGCGGCTCCTGTCCGGGGGCAGGGGCGAGGTTCATGTAGGCCTCCACCAGGTCCGCGCAACGCTTTCTGGTCTGCAGCTTGGAGGCGAAGAGAATGACCGGTCGTGACGGGTCGAGTCCCAGCTCCTGCTGCAGCTCGGCACGTCCTGCACGCGCTTCTTCGCTGCGTCGTTGGAAGTAGTCGTTATCGACGGCATACGGCATGAGGAATTGCGGAACAGCGTCGCCGAAGTAGTGGTGCCAGTACTGTGAGTTGTAGGTTCCGATGGGCAGCACACCATCGATCAGCCACTGCAAAAGCTTGAAGACGAGGCCTTTTGCTGCCAGTTTTGCGCCGGAACGTTCACGGTCCCGCAGCCAGGACTCTGCACGCAGTAAAACGGGAATGCCCAGCGACTTGGCGGCCATCATGCCGTGCATTGCATTGACCGACCAGTATCCATGGACCCAGAGGACATCGAAGCCGGGCTTTTCGTTCGAGCCTTTGAGGCGGCGCCATATCCCGGAGTTCATGGGCCGCGTTGCGCTTACGGTGGCATTATCGCGGAGCACGGGAAGGAACTCGTGTTGGTAGCCGTCGAGCAAGGGCACGTCCCACTTCACGCCGACGCCGAAGCCCTCGTCCTTGTAGTCGCGCACGGAAAAGTCCGAACCGAACAGCACTGTCAGATCGATATCGGGCTCCTGCGCAATGCGTCGCAGTAACGGTGCCTGGTACTGGATGGGGTGGGTCACCAGGTAGGCAAGCCGTACTTTTTTTGAGCCGGAGGGTTCGTTTCCAGTTGCGGGTGTCACCATGGGCGCAGTCCTTGAAAGTGGAGAGTTCTGTAGCCGAAAGGATATTCAGGCGAAACACACACGGATGGGCGAACTAACGTCCGAATGAATAGAGCAGTACGCTGGCTATGCCCAGAATGGTGGAGATTCCACCGCCCTTGATGGCTGCTTTCATCGTATTGGTTGGCAGGAACACGATATCGTCCGCTTGCAGGACCGGGTCGGCTGCCTTGCCCCGAATCACCTTCTTGATATCGACGGTGGTGATGGTGCGTTCGGTTCCCGTTGTGCGGATGATGCGCAGGTCTTCGAATCTGCCTTCGTATCCTGCACCTCCGCCCACTGCTGCAACCTGCATGAGCGTGAGGGGAGCGTTCTGCTGAATGGGTATTGCACCTTGATTCTTGAACGCCCCGAGAAGATAGACCACGCCGACGCGTGAGACGACGATGGTGTCCCGCGGAAAGACGGGTACATTGGCATGCTCGCTCATGACCGGGTTCGTCCCGAGATCGACGATGACGGGCTCTGGCACACCGCTGCGATGAATCACGACGGTATGGCTGGCCGTAGCTGGAAGGCCGCCTGCGGCCGCCAATACGTCGAACAGCCGCTTCTTGCCGCCCGTTACCGGGAAGACGCCGTGCAATTCGCCAGTTACGGTGACGATCTCGTTTGGCGACTCCATCAATTGAATCGAGACCTGTGGGTTCAGATACATCTTTGCATCGGTAAGCCGCTTTGCAATCAGGTCCTGGGCTTGATGCAGGGTGAGACCGTCCAATGGCACACCGCCGATGAGGGGCAACTGGACAGAACCGTCCAGAGAGATACGCGAAGTGGGGCTATAGTCGGACAGACCGTACAGTCGGACCGTAAGCAGGTCGCCAGGCCCGAGGACGATCTCCCGATCCACGGGATACAGGATCGCGGGATCGGTAGTGGGAATCATCTTCACGTTCACGGGGCTGTTCTGATCCAGCGCAGGCCCGCTGAACTGTGCGGTCGCAACTCCAGTCAGCAGCAGGACAGCGAGCAGCGCTGCGGCGATGGACCTGTAGCGTCGTGAGATGCCGCAAGCGAGATACGTCCGGGGCCGATTTTCATTCCGAAGCTGTTGGTTCTCATGTCTCATGTTCATCGCTCCGTCTTTCCCGCCCGGGGCGTCGTGTCGCCGGTTCGTTTTTGGCCACCCTCCCAGCTCTCGGTATCGACGCTGGAGTAGGAGTAGCCGGAGTAACCGTAGTAGCCGTAGTACTCCGGTGAGCTCATGTCGACGGCATTCAGAACGATGCCGGTAATCTGCGCGCCTGAGCGGAGCAGCAGGTCGCGTGCTCTGCGGACGACGTGCTTGCTGGACTTCCCGTGGCGTACGACTAGTACCACGGCCTCGGCATCGCGGGCCAGGATCACGCCGTCGGTCACGGAGAGGATAGGGGGCGAGTCGATGATGACGTGGGTGTAGATCTCGCCACACCGTGCCAGCAGTTGGTTCATCCCCTCGGAGCTCAGCATCTCGGTCGGGAAGGGAGGGACCGGGCCGCTGGGCAGAATATCGAGGTTTGGAACCTCGGGGATGTTCTGGACGGTGTCTTTGAGCTCCGTGGCGCCGGTCAGCAGTGTCGTCAAACCAATCTTGCCGTTCAAGCCGAAGCGGTGATGAATGTTGGGACGACGAAGGTCGGCGTCGATCAGCAGGACACGGCTGTCACCCTGGGCAAGGATGCAGGCCAGGTTGCTGGCCGTAGTCGTCTTACCCTCTGACGGCGTTGCGCTGGTGAAGAGGATGAACTTCGGCGGGTGGCCGGCGGTAGAAAGCAGCAGGGAGGTCCGCAGCGAACGGAAGGCCTCAGCAAACTGCGATTTGGGCTGGGTGAGCACGCTGATATTGCGCTGCGCGGTGGAGAGGTTGGCTGCCTCTTCCGCCGTCGAGCGGCGGGCGCGCGGGATGATCGCCAGAGAAGGTAGCTCAATGGTGCTTTCGATCTCGGCGATGCTGCGCAGCCCGGTATCGAGGCTCTCCATCAGGAAGGCGACGACAACGCCGCCCAACAAGCTGAAGATGACCGTCGTAATGATGATGGTGGACTGTGGCTGAAGTTTGGGACTGGAAGGAACCAGGGCATGGTCCACTTCATCAATTTCAAGGGACTCCAACCCGGCCTGCACGCTGGCGGTACGGAGGCGCTGCAACAGGCCCTCATACAAGGTACGGTTGGAATCAAACTCGCGCTGTCGAAGCGTGTACTCCACCAGGTCATCGCGAAGCTTGTATGCGTCGGCCTTCTGGGTTTCGAGGGCAGCGGAGGTCTGGTCTTCATTCGCACGGGCCACGACAAAAGCCTGTTTAGCCTGAATTAGGAGCCGTGACTGCTCGGCGTTGATCTCTTTTTGTAGTTCGTCAATCTGTGCTTTGATTCCCTTGGCGGTGGGGTGGTTTGGCTGCAATGTCTGTAGAAGTTGAGCGTAGTTCGCTTTTTGGACCGCAAGCTGTCCACGAAGCTGGGTCAACTCGCCGGTCGCAGTCCCAGGAGTCATGTCGATGGAGCCTTCCATCGTGTCCGGATCCATGCCGTTGATCACACGGTAGCGAGATTCCGCGACGATACGGGCGATCTTGGCCTGTCCGGCAGCGCGTGCCAGATCGTCCAGTGCGGTGCTGATCTGGTTGCGGTTTGGGTCAAATCCGAGAATCCCGAGGCGCTTCTGCAGGTCCATCATCTGGGTCTGCGAGGTCTCTACCTGCTGCTTCAGATCGTCCAGTTGGCTTGAAAGCCACTGTGAGACGCGCTGGGTAGAGGCGAACCGTGTCTCATAGCTACGCTTGATGTACTCCGACACCACCGTGTTAACGATGTCTGCAGAGAGCTTGCCTTCCAGGCTGTCGCAGCTGATCCGGATAATGTCCGTCTTCGGAACCTGCTGAATGTGGACGTTGCTTTGCAAGCGGTGAATGATCTTCTGCCGCACCTCAGGGTCATCCAGGTTGGCATGCGGTATTGGCCCCTTAATTGCGAGAAATTGAGTGCTATTTGCAAGGTCCAGGTCCCGAGCGACCGTCAACATCAGAGAGTCGCTCTGCAGGATTGCGACTTCGGTCAACATCTTGGAGGAAGAGTCTGCGTTGTAGCCTTCGACCGCGCTGACTCGGTACTCGTTGGACGACCCCGAGCGAACCTGGATACGGCCATACGCCTCGTACAACTTGGGCTGGGAGACGGCACGGAAGATGCCATACGCGAGGCCAAGCAGTACCGCAATGATAAGAACCCAGCGACGCTTGCGCAGTGTAATGATCGCTTCGGACAGGGTTGTGTCCGTAACTGCAGTGTTAAATCCGCTCTGGTTTGAGTCTGGTCCGCTTGGGCTTGGGGGGAGCGTTTTGTCGAAGGCCATCTTTTATAGTCTACTCGTAGTCAGGGCTCTCTGGTAAATCCGGCTCAAGTACACCCCGTGGTTGGTTTAGATGCCATTAGTTGCTTTGTGCGACGTATTCCCACCGACTTAGCCAACGAAGCACCGGGACATTTCAAAATAGGGTCATTATTCTCGGCTATGCTAGGTAGGAGGGAGCATCGAAACAGCCTATGAGTACTACTACCAGAATAGATAACAAAACAGATATCAAAATTGCCGTGGTCGGCTCCGGCTATGTGGGGCTGGTTGCAGCAGTATGCTTTGCCGAGATGGGACACGACGTAATCTGCGTCGACAATGACGAGCGTAAGGTTTCTGCCTTGCAAGGCGGGGACACCCTGATCCACGAAAATAACCTGCCGGAACTGCTGGAGCGCTATCGCAATAACAAGATCCGCTTTATGACGGACCTGGGCGAGGCGACTCGCACCTGTGATGCCATCTTTATCGCTGTGGGTACCCCGCAGAGCGAAACCGGCGACGCGGACCTCTCCTACGTGGAGGCAGTGGCGTGCGAGATCGCCCGCTCCTTGACGACGTATAAGGTAATTGTTGAGAAAAGCACTGTTCCGGTTTACACCAACGAGTGGATTCGCCGTGCTATTGAGCGCAATGGCGTGGCCCGGGAACTGTTTGACGTTGTCTCGAATCCTGAGTTCCTGCGGGAAGGGACGGCCGTCTCCGACTTTCTGCATCCGGACCGGATTGTGGTGGGTGCTAATAGTGACCGTGCCGCTACCGTATTGAGCGCCATCTATGCTCCGCTAACAGATGGCGAATACTACACCCGTCCTGATCATATTGCGGGCCCTTGCACCGCCGATGCGCCCCCACCGCTGTTGCTGACCTCCACCAAAAGCGCAGAGATCATCAAGCATGCCTCGAATGCGTTCCTGGCCCTCAAGATCTCCTTTATCAATGCTGTCTCAAACCTCTGTGAGGCCACGGATGCGAACGTGGAGCAGGTCGCCCGCGGCATTGGTCTGGACAGCCGCATCGGACCCAAGTTCCTGCGGCCCGGCATCGGATACGGTGGCTCCTGCTTCCCCAAGGACGTAGCAGCATTCCGCTCCGTTGCAGACCAGTTGGGCATCGACTTTAACCTGCTCACTGAGGTGGAAAAGATCAATACCCACCAGAAGAAGCGCTTCCTGAGTAAGGTCCGCTCGGCCCTTTGGACCTTGCGGGGTAAACGCATCGGTGTGCTAGGACTAGCCTTCAAAGGTGAGACGGACGACATCCGTGACTCACCCGCCATTGAACTGGTAGAGATGCTACTTGCCGAGGGTTGCACGATTGCCGCTTTTGATCCCGCGGCCATGAAGCGGACCGCAGATGCGCTCCCTCCGGGACCGAATCTCCGCTATGTGGAAGACGCCTATGCAGCGGCCGATGATGCCGATGCACTGGTGATCCTGACCGACTGGCAGGAGTTTGGCACGCTGGACCTCAACAAGCTCAATACAGCGCTTCGCTACCCGATTGTGATTGACGGACGCAACCTGTTTGACCCCCAGGTTATGTCGGACCATGGTTTCACCTACCTCAGCATCGGGCGACCTGCAGCCTACCCGGTGCGAGAACTTACTGCCTCGACTTCACCTACCCCATAATCTTTTCCTGCATGTATAGGGAAGGGAACGGAACACTAATACCGCCGCAGTGTCCTTCAATTGCACTGTGAACCAGAGGTCTGCGAAGGTTTGTAACGATCTGAGCAGACTCCTGATCACACACTTTCAATCGGTCCCGTTTGTTCTTCAAAGGCGGGTATGTATCACTTAG
Organism: Granulicella sp.; assembly: GCA_025359825.1. Taxonomy (GTDB): domain Bacteria; phylum Acidobacteriota; class Terriglobia; order Terriglobales; family Acidobacteriaceae; genus Edaphobacter. Next base: position 2,450 of record JANYER010000462.1, on the reverse strand, counting down.
GAAGGAAAAGCATAATGCCACAAACTATTCTCGTCACGGGAGCTGCAGGATTTTTAGGGAGCCATCTTTGTGACGCTCTACTCGCTGAGGGCCATACCGTAATTGGTGCGGACAATCTCTCCACCGGCAACCGGGCCAACATCGCCCATCTTGCCACGGAACCTCGGTTCAGCTTTCTGCAAAAGGACATCGTCCAGCCCTTTGACCCCGGCAAGGTCGATTATGTCTTCAACATGGCATCCCCTGCCAGCCCGATTGACTATGCACGTCTCGGTGTGGAAACCCTACTGGTCGGCTCGGCCGGCACCATCAACACGCTGGACATCGCGCGCAAGTACTCGGCGGGCTACCTGCATGCCTCGACTTCCGAGTGCTACGGCGATCCAGAGGTGCATCCACAGGTAGAGACCTACTGGGGCCATGTGAATCCGATTGGTCCGCGGTCGGTGTACGACGAAGCGAAACGATTCTCTGAGGCTGCGGTAATGGCCTACCACCGCTACTACGGGGTCGACACTCATCTGGTGAGGATCTTCAACACCTACGGACCCCGTTTGCAGGCGAATGATGGCCGCGTCATCTCGAACTTTATGATCCAGGCATTGCGCGGCGAGCCATTGACGATCTATGGAGATGGCTCTCAGACACGCAGCTTCTGCTATGTATCGGATCTGATCGACGGCATCGTCCGGCTCTCCCGTTCAACCACGGATGAACATCTTCCCGTCAATATCGGGAATCCGGACGAGTGGACGATTCTCGAGTGCGCGCAGGAGGTCCTGAAAGTGACCGGTGCCAGCGTGGAGATTGTTCTGAAGCCTCTTCCGCAGGATGACCCCACCCGACGGAAGCCCGACATCACCCGTGCTCGTACGCTGCTTGGCTGGGAGCCAAAGGTGAAGCTGCACGATGGGCTGCATAAATCCCTGGCATACTTCAAGAGCAGTATCGGATAGTGATATCTGGAACAGCAAAAGCAGACGCCCCAAGGGTTTTACACACCCCGGGGCGTCTGTTTTTGCAGCAGGACTTTACTTGGAGAGGCTGGTATTGCTGTGCAGCTTCGGGAACCATGTGGCCTGGAACGTCCCGACCGTATTGGTTTGCTTCCCTGGCAGATAGATAGGGGCCTTCCAGGCTTCGTACTGTACCCAGGCCCTGAGTTCAAAGTCATGGCCGATGCGTTTCACCACCGTCGCCTTGAACTGGTTTTGGGTGGTACCCCCGGGAATGAAGTCCTTGGGAGTTTTCTTGTTGAGATACTCCAGTTGGACCCACTCGTCGGCAGAGAGGTGATAGGTGAGCCACGCCTGCCCACCCTTGGCCTCGCGACCAATCCAGTCCCCCATGATGTTGCCTTTGTTTGTATATCCCTGCAGTTGCACAATCTCGAAGTAGTTGAACTGACCTCCGTTGCTGCGAGCCACCTTGGGGTCGGTGACGACTGCTTCAACCCGAAAGTCCAGTTTGTTCAATCTTGGCACCTGCGATAGATACACGCCCGTTCGGAAGGCCGCACGCCGCGGTGCGCTAATGGGTGTTACGTCATCATGCGCGATGGAATCCATGTACAGGGTTGCGTATTTGCGGACAAATGGAAGCCGATAGGAGAAGTTGAAGTCGCTGAAACGAGCTCCCGGATCGTCGCGCGAATACTTTACCTGCACACCCGTATCGGTCAGGTAGAAGAATCCGTGCAAAAATTTGCCCAGCGTTACGGGAGAATGGCCAGCGCCGCCGAAGATGATGGTTCTTTGAAAGCCGAATTCAAAGTTCTTGGTTGGACGGAACGAGAACATTTCGGAGTGCGTGTAGGGGTGATTGGGTGCGGTATGGCCTTTGAGGCTGCCATAGAAAAAATCGTACCGCAGCGGCCCGAGAAAGCGCGAGATAAACGGCAGGTGCATCGGTTCGACGCGGTTAATGCGGAACGAGTAAATGTTCTCCGCATTGTTCGACCATGCAAGCGCACCGCCTTGAGCAGGTCCCAACCAGGCATCTGATTTGCCGCCTGAGATCTCGTGTCCCCAAAGGTGAAACGAAGCCGTTGCTTCTACCAGTCGGAACGGGTCCTGCACAGCCGTTGGTCCAAGCGGGATGGTCGCCTGGGGTGCATTCGGCTCTACATATGGAAGTTCATCAATGGCCGCAATCCGTGTCGTCAGTGCAAGCGAGTAACCCGGACCGGACGGCGCGTGCTGGTACTCGCCGCGGATGTGCAGCGAGAATCGGCCCCACTCATTCAGCGTTGAAAAGCCGGTGAGGCTGTTGAAGCCGGTCTGGTATGGGCGACCGTAGTCGTTGCTGATGGTCTGGCCCAGATGGTAACTGTCGCGAAGCGTCGTACCGCCGATTCCCATCAAGCGCACGTAGCCGGACTGCAGCCCGTAGACGAGCCCGCGCGACGTGCCTGTCTTGGGAGTCTCGGCCTCCAGTTCGCGCAGCATGGC
>JANYER010000452.1 GCA_025359825.1 Granulicella sp. | reverse complement strand
TGATCTCGGAGTTCAAGGGTGAGACGGGTCTTGACCTGCACTCGAAGGGCAATGAGATGGCGCTGCAGCGTTTGAAGGATGCGGCTGAGAAGGCGAAGATCGAGCTGTCGACGGCGCAGGAGTCGGAGATCAATCTGCCGTTTATCACTGCCGATGCCAGCGGACCGAAGCACCTGGTTCGCAACCTGACGCGTGCCAAGCTGGAGAGCCTGGTTGACGACTTGTTGCAGCGGTCGATTGGGCCGAGCAAGCAAGCGTTGAAGGATGCCGGTATCGACGCGAGCAAGATCGACGAGGTCGTGCTGGTTGGCGGCCAGACGCGTATGCCGAAGATTCAGCAGATGGTGAAGGAGTTGTTCGGTAAGGAGCCTAACAAGGGCGTCAATCCGGATGAGGTCGTTGCCATTGGAGCTGCGGTTCAGGCTGGCGTTCTTGCCGGTGAGGTGAAGGACCTGCTGCTGCTGGATGTGACTCCGCTGACGTTGTCGATTGAGACGATGGGCGGCGTGGCTACGGCGATGATCAACCGCAACACGACGATTCCGACGAAGAAGACGGAGACGTTCTCGACGGCGGCTGACTCACAGACCGAGGTTGAGGTGCATGTGTTGCAGGGCGAGCGTCCGATGGCGGCGCAGAACCGGACACTGGGCAAGTTCAAGCTGAGCGGCATTCCGACTGCTCCGCGTGGCGTACCGCAGATCGAGGTTACGTTCGACATCGATGCCAACGGCATTCTGCATGTGACGGCGAAGGACAATGCAACGGGCAAGGACCAGAAGATCACGATTACGAGCTCTTCGGGTCTGAGCAAGGATGAAGTGGAGCGGATGGCGAAGGACGCCGAAGCCCACGCGGCCGAGGACAAGGAACAGCGCGATGCAGTGGAAGCACGCAATGGCCTCGACTCGCTGGTCTACAACGTCGAGAAGATGTTGAAGGACTCGGCGGACAAGGTTGCGGAGTCGGACAAGACCGAGGTCGAGTCTGCCCTGGCGGAGGCGAAGACGGTGCTGGGCGGAACGCCGAGTGCTGCTGAGCTGGATGCGGCGAAGGAGAAGCTCACCACGGTCAGCCATAAGCTGGCAGAGGCGATGTACAAGGCTTCTTCGACTGCTGGTACGGCTGAAAGTGCTCCGGCTGCTGATGGCACTGGAACACATGGTCACGAGGAAGCAAAGAAGGATGAAGGCGTCATCGATGCGGAGTATGTTGACGTTGAGAAGTAAGGCTTAGGTACTAGTTGCACGGTACGAGGTACTCGTTGTGAAGGGCGTTCCGGCTTTGAGTTGGGGCGCCCTTGTTTTATTCGGTGTGCTGGGACTGGAGATGCGATGACTGATATGACGGTTTGGAAGTGCGAGCAATGGTTTGGTGGGCATATGCAGGAGCAGAAGGTCTTCCGGAGTGAGGAGGCTGCGCGGGACTTTGCGCGGCGATTGACGGAGGCTGCTCCGGATTTGATGTTGAAGATTGAGGCTATGCCGATTCAGCATGTCTGGAATTAGGTAGACGTATTACGTGGAACGCGGAACGTTCAACGTGATACGCTACATGCGTGATCCGCTCCTTTGCCGACAAAGCTACCGAGACGCTCTTCAAAGAGGGCCATCATCGCTCGTTTGGTACAGCTTCGGCAGCTGCTCTGCGAAAGCTGAAGCAGTTGGACCTAGTGGAAGCGCTTGGCCAACTTCGTATACCGCCTGGAAATCGTCTGGAGGCGTTGAAGGGCAATCGGGCGGGACAGCATAGTATTCGGGTGAATGACCAATACCGGGTATGCTTTCGATGGACGGAGCAGGGTCCTGAAGATGTAGAAGTTGTTGACTACCACTGAGGTGCTTATGTCGATTCCACGAGACCCTAACCATCCCGGAGCTCCACTTCACCCTGGCGAGATGTTGCGCGAAGAGTTCATGCTTCCGTATGGACTTTCGAGCCATGCGTTAGCGATGGCGCTGCGTGTGCCTTCCACCCGTATCAGCGAAATTGTGGCGGAGCGCCGCAGCATCACGGCCGATACTGCGTACCGGCTGGCGCAGTACTTTGGCATGCCGGCCCAGTTCTGGATGAATTTGCAGAGCAACTATGAGTTGGCGGTTATCTACAAACGCGCGCAGTCGGTGATTATGAAGGAAGTTCAGCCGCGGGTGGCGTGATTCATTTTGTATTGAGAAATGGCGGTGTGCGAAGTGCCTGAGGGAAATGAGATACATCGGTGGGCGGAGCGTCATGGGGCGGCCTTTGCTGGGAAGGTGGTGCGGGTGGATGGGCCGCAGGGACGGTTTGTAGACTCGGATGTGCTGGATGGGCGGAAGCTGTTGAAGGTGATGGCTGTGGGGAAGCACCTGGGCTATGACTTTGGGAAGGACCGGATTTTGCATGTGCATCTGGGCTTGCAGGGGGACTTCAAAGAAGGCTCGGGGCCGTTGCCTGCGGTGAAGGGGGCGCTGCGGCTGCGGATGTGTAACGACGCGGCGGTAAAGCGTCCGATAGTGCCGGGGGAGAGCAAGAAGCATAGTTGGTACTCGGATGATGATGGGACCGGACATATTGCTCCGGCTCAGGTGGTGTGGGTGGAGCTGCGCGGGCCGATGGACTGTACGGTGTACACGCAGGCGAAGTGGGATGCTCTGCTGGAGCGACTGGGCCCGGACCCTTTGAATGGGGATGGGCCGGAGCGGTTTGTGGAGAAGGTGCGGAAGAGTAAGAAGGCGATTGCGGCTCTGTTGATGGATCAGACAGTGGCTGCGGGCGTTGGAAATATCTACCGGGCAGAGCTGCTGTTCCGGGCGCGGCTGAGTCCGTTCGTGGAGGGGAAGGATGTTCCGGAGGCGGTGCTGAAGGCGGTCTGGAAGGATGCAATTCCGCTGATGAAGGCGGGGATGGTAGACCGGAGGATTGTGACGACGCTGCCGAAAGACAGGCCGATTAATCCTAAGGGGAAGGTCTTGAAGGAAGAGGCTCACTATGTGTACCGGCGGCATGGGCAGGAGTGTTTTGTGTGCGGGACGAAGGTGATGAAGCAGGAGATGGCGGCCCGGAATCTTTATTGGTGTCCGAACTGCCAAAAGGCGAAGCAACGGCTGTAAACGTGCAGTAGGTTCCGGTAGAGGTTCCTGCAATGGTTTATGGATGCGTGGTGCGTCCGAACCGTGAGAGAGTGAATCAAACGATTAGCAGCATTCGAACGACGTAACGATTTCGATGTGAGGAACGTCTCATGGGGAGTCGGCAGGACAGCGTTGGAATTGGAATTAGAACCGGCTGTTGGATCACAAGCGTACTGGTAGGAACCTGGAACTCAATTCACTGAATAGGAGCAAAGGGCGATGACAGAGACGATTTGGAGATGCGATCAGGTACGGGCCGGTCAGTTGTATAACCGGATGATCTTCGACACAAAGGCCGAGGCAGAGCAGTTTATGCAGCGGATGCAGCAGATGGAGCCAGATCAGATGATCTCAATTGAAGCGATTGAGGCGAGCCGGATCTGGAACTAGGGATTTGCAGGGTTGAGTTGCGTGATGGGGTCTGGCGCCGATAAAGAGGGAAGACCTCGTATCGGCGCCATTATTGATGGCCGGGACGCTAGACTGGCAGAGCAGAACTGAAGGAAACTGAACGATATGGCAACTCCGCAGACGAAGGACTATTACGGCACGCTGGGCGTGAAGAAGACGGCAACGACGGATGAGATTCGCAAGGCGTTTCGTAAGCTGGCACGTAAGTATCATCCGGACGTGAACCCGAATGACAAGAAATCGGAGGAGAAGTTTAAAGAGATCTCCGAGGCGAATGATGTTCTCAGCGACGAGAAGAAACGGAAAATATTTGACCAGCTAGGGTTCTACTCGGACTCGATTGATCCGGCTGCGGCGGAGGCTGCGGCACGGGGCGGGTATGGCGGGGGCGGCTTCCCGGGTGGCGCGGGCGCTCATGCGGGTAGTGGACGGGGGCAGGAGGTTCCATTCGACTTTGACGGCTTTGACTTCTCAGGCTTTCAGGGCGGTGGGTCTCGGGCGCAGCAGGAGCCGAGCGGTGGCGGCTTTGGCGGGAGCTTTAAAGACATCTTCAGCGGTATGTTCAACGGTGGGCAGAAGGGCTCGCGCGGGCCGGAGCCGGGGACCGACCTGGAGTACCAGGTGAGCGTGGACTTCTGGACGGCGGTGCGGGGTGGAGTGACGAAGCTGGAGATTCAGCGGCAGGAGGTTTGCCCGACCTGCAAAGGGAAGTCGACGTCCGGCGGGAGTATCGAGTGCCCGGAGTGTCATGGGTCGGGGCAGGTGACGCAGATGGGTGGGCGGATGAAGTTCAATATCCAATGCCCGCGGTGTAGTGGCAGCGGGAAGGTGCAGAATGCCTGCGGGACGTGCGATGGCGACGGTGTCGTGACCCGGAAGGAGCCGTTGGAGTTTCGGATCAAGGCGGGAACGCGGGACGGACAGAGGATTCGGCTGGCGGGCAAGGGCAATGCCGGGACGGGTGGCGGGCCTGCGGGTGACCTGTTCCTGATTATCAAGGCGGGCACGCATCCGGTCTTTCGCCGGGTAGGGGATGATATTTATGTGACGGTTCCGGTTACGATCTCGGAGGCAGCGTTGGGGGCGAAGATCGATGTTCCGACGATCGATACGCACTCGGATGGTGCGCGGACACAGCTGAAAATTCCGCAGGGAACGCAGACAGGGCAGAAGCTGCGACTGCGGGAGAAGGGTGTTCCGAGCGCCGCACGAGAGGGATTGCGTGGCGACCAGATCGTGGAGGTAAAGATCGTGGTGCCGAAGGTACAGGATGAGCGCAGCAAGGAGATACTGCGGGAGCTGGCGAAGCTGAATCCTGAAGACCCCAGGGCGGAGATGATGGGAGAGGTTTAGCGGGTAGTGACGGCAATGCGATCAAGGATTTGGCGTTCAATCGTGAACCCACGAGATTGTTCACAGTTGGTATCTTGAGGGGCTAAACTTTACCTGAAGGTTTACGGCATATGGCGACGAGACGGAAGAGTAAGGGCGCGTACATGATTTCGGCGGTGGCTGAGATGTATGAGATTCATCCGCAGACGCTGCGCTTGTATGAACGAGAGGGCCTGCTGCGACCAAGCCGTAGTGACGGCAATACACGGCTGTATACGGACGAGGACCTGGAGCGGCTGGAGTTTATTTTGAACCTGGCGCGGGACCTGGGCGTGAATATTGCCGGCATCGGAATTGTGCTGCAGATGCGGGAGCGGATGGAGGAGATGAACCGGCAGATGCAGGGGTTTGTCGACTACGTTCGGACGGAGATGCTGACGCGGATGCAGCAGCAACAGTCTCCAGGAGCGGGGTTGGTGCCCATGCGGCGGCCAGTGATTTTTCCGATTAAGCCGCTGGTGAAGGTGTCTGCCAAGCCTTCTGTGAAAGCTTCTGCAAAGGCTGTGAAGAGCAAGATGTAGGCGGGCCTGATCCAAATCGAAGTGAAGAGTTAACTGTGGCTGGTGCCCGTGCAGGGATTGCGGGCTTTTATTTTTGTTGAGAGCGTTTCTGAGAGACGCGGGCTTGTGAGGCTGGATGTCTGGGATTATGTGGAGTCACTGGATTGGCTGGGGGTTGCTGGCGCTGGGTGGGTTTGGGTTGGTGACTTCGTCGGTGTTTCTGGGGATGGTGTTGGTGGGTGCGGTTCGGTTTCGTAAAGAGGCCAGGAAGCAGGAGTCTGCGTTGCTCAAGCGACCGGAGTTTCTGCCTCCGGTGACATTGTTCAAGCCACTGCATGGCGCGGAGGTGGGGCTGGAGGGAAGCCTGCGCGGGTTCTATGAGCAGGACTATCTGCAGCGGGCGCTCGCACAGGGTGAGGGCGAACGGGTGAACGGGGCTTCGCGGGTGGAGGTGCTGTTCTGTGCGCGTACGGAGGCGGATGCAGGCTTGCAGATTGCGCGGAAGGTGGCGGCGGAGTATCCGTGGGTGACGACGCAGTTCTGTACCAGTGGGGAGCCGTGGGCGGCGAACGCGAAGGTGTGTTCGCTGGCAGCGATGGCGAAGGTAGCGACGCACGATGTGTGGGTGATCAGCGATAGCGATGTTCGGGTGGGGCCGGAGTATCTGCGCCGCGTAGTGCTGCCGTTTGCGGACGAGCGCGTGGGGTGTGCGACGTGTCTCTATCGGGGCGTGGTGGCGGAGCGGGGGCTGTGGTCGCGGCTGGAGGCGGTGGGGATGACCATCGAGATGAGCTCCGGCGTATGCGTTGCGAACCTGCTGGAGCCAATGCAGTTTGCGCTGGGGCCGACAATGGTGGCGCGGCGGGAGAGCGTAGCGGCGATTGGTGGCTTTGAGGCAACGGCGGAGTACTGTGCCGATGATTTTGTGCTGGGGAACTGGATCGCGGCGAAGGGGTATGAGGTGGTGCTGAGTGGTCATGCGATCGACCACATGGTGCTGTATGCAGGGTTCGTGGATTCGATCAAGCACCAGGTGCGTTGGATGAAGAGTACGCGCTTCTCGCGGCCGAAGGGGCACTTTGGGACGAGCCTCACGTTTGGTGTTCCGTTTGGGATATTGGCTCTGGTTGGGGCGTTGATGCTGGGGATGCCGGTGCTGGGGTGGAGTCTGCTGGCGGGAAGTATGTTGGGGCGCAGTCTGCAGGCGTGGGTGGTGGGGAAGTATGTGGTGCGGCAGCAGCGGACGTGGCCGACGATGATGCTGTATCCGATACGCGATCTGATGGGGATGTTGTTCTGGGCGCTGAGCTATACCAGCAACAGGATTCTATGGCGTGGTGAGATGTATGAGCTAATCGAAGACGGGCGAATGCGGAAGGCTGCAGTTCGTTCTTAGTGGCTGCGTTTTTTTGCAGCTTATTGGTTGGTGAGGACGGTCTTGCCCCCTGCTGCGGCGAGGGCATGGACGGGGCCGTAGGGGGTTAGGTCGCGAGTGCGCTGGGTGGCGTTATAGGTGAAGAGGAAGATGCGGCGGGGGCTGGACCAGAGCTGCCGGAGGGACTGCTCGTCCTCAAAGAGAGCGGGCGCGTCGGGCCAGAAGCTGCCGTACCAGAGACCGTTGACGCGGCCATTGATGAGGTGCACCTGCTGGCGGGTGTAGAAGATCAGCGTGGAGCCGGAGGTAAGTTCGCCGTCGAGCACGATGAGGTCGTTGGCTTTCGGGGTGCTCTTCTGAGCGGTGTCGATGCTGAGAGCCAGGCTCTTGGAGCCGAGGATGGGGTTGAAGCGGACGAAGCCTTCGTGGGCGGCGAGCAGCGCGACGATCATTCCTGCAGCGAGGGTGATGTTGGCAGCATAGGTGCGAGAGCGGCGGCGCAGCAGGTAGGCGATGGGGCCGATGGCGACCATGCTGATGGCGACTGCCGTGAGCGGGCCGCGGAAGAGACCCATGGCGTCGCCGGTGAGGTCGTAGAGGTGGCCGAGGGAGAGGTTGTAGAGGTCGGGGTTGTTGGAGAGCAGCGTCGCGAGATCGGTGCCTGCGGTGGTGTGGGGAGCGGTGATGGCGAAGTATCCGCAGACTGCGGCGATCAATGTTGAGAGTGGCACCAGCGCGTAAAGCGACCAGAGCAGAGTGCTGCGGCGTGCTGCCGAGGTGGGCGTTGCATCGGCGAGGGCAAGGGCACCGCCGGTCAGCAGGGCGAGCGCGGGTAGTGCGGGGAGGGAGTAGTACTCCTGCCGGGCGGAGAGGGTGAAGAAGCCCTGGACGATGGCAATCCAGAGGAACAAGGGAAGCGCAACCTGGCGGGTGCTGGCAGCGGTGAATCGCCGGCGCAGCTCTGGAAAGTAGAGGCTGACGGCGGCGGGCAGGAAGGTCGCCCAGGGCATCGCCCAGATGACGAGCATAAGCCAGAAGAGCCAGACGGGGGTTTGGCCATAGTCGTGGGGAACGCGTTTGGAGAGGAAGCGGGCGACGTGCTCGTTGTAGAGATAGAACCAGGCCCAGCCTCCGGTGGCCGGGAGTTCGATGCCTGCTGGCAGTGCGATGGCTGGGTTTCGCAGCGCGGCTAAGATGTGCCACGGTGCAGCGATGGCCGCGAAGACCGCGGTACTGGCGATGAGATGAAGTTTCGTGATGAACGCTAACTGCTTCGTGACCGCAAGGTAGAGGAAGACGAAGGCCAGGGGGAAGACGAGGCCGATCAGTCCCTTGGTAAGGACGTTGAGGGCCAGGGTTGCGGCGAAGGCGAGGCAGGGCAAAAGAGCCGATTGCCTGGCGTGGATGCGGTCGAGTGCGATGAGGGTGAGGTGGATTGCGAGGGTCATCCACAGACAGAGCAGGATGTCCGGAATGTAGAAACGAGTGAAGAGGTAGGGGCCGATGCTGGTGGCCATGGCGAGGGCGGCGTAGAGGCCGCCCCGGTCGGGATGGTTCTGCGGGGAGAGGTCGCGGAAGAGGCGAATGCCGAGGGCGTAGACGCTGAGCAGCAGGGCAAGAACTGCGAGGGTGAGGGGAACCCTTGCGGCCCAGTCTGTCTCACCGAAGACGCGCATGGAGGCGGCGGCCATCCAGTACATGAGTGGTGGTTTGTCGAAGAAGCGGATGCCGTCGATGTAGGGCGTGACGTAGTCGTGGCGGTGGAGCATCTCGCGCGCGATCTCGATGTAGATGGAGTCGACGTCGTCGAGCAGACCGGGAGTAAAGATCCCGCCAAGCTGCGCGAAGAGCCACGCGAGGATGAGGAGAGCTATAGAACGAGGGGCCCAGGAGCGAGTGGGAGCGGAGAGTTGGCTCAGGCCGCTGGGTGGACTTGCGATGTGAGGCGCGGGTTGGCGAATGGCTTCGGGCACGTCAGTTTTTGGGAGTCGAGATTAGTTTCTCACGAGGTGCAGACTGCTTGCCTGGGAACAGATCCGAGTGCAGGCGGCTGGGGTCCAGGGGGCGGTCGGTGAAGAGGGCTTTGCCGGAGGTCTCCTCGATTAGTATCTTGTGGTCGCCGAGGAGTTTGTCGACGATGTCGCGCTTTTCAAGGGGGACGAAGAGCAGCTTGCGTCTGCCTGTGCCCCAGGTGTTGCGCAGGTCGGAAGAACTAAGGAAGATGTGCGGAGCATCGGGGAAGGTAGAGCCGAAGAGCATGGAGGAGGAGCGGCCGTCGACGAGGAGAACCTGCTCTCCAAGGTAAAAGGGGATGGAAGAGCCGTAGGCCTGGTCTCCGTAGAGCAGCACCTGACGGTCGGTGGCGATGTTGCCGTCGTCTTCGAGCTCTTGAATCTTTTCTGCAAGGTCCTGCGAGGAGAGCATTGGACCGAAGCGCACCAGGGCGATATGGGCAGCGACCAGGAAGACTGCGCTGGTGATGGCGATGGCGGTGGTCGCTGCGAGGTGACGACGCTGCTGTCGGAGCAGCCATGCGATAGCCGGTCCGAGGGCGAAGGCCAATGCTGCGAGGGTCGCGGGGAGTCGCAGGGCGGCGAAGCTGGGGCCGGTGAGGTCGAAGAGGTGCGACATCGAGAGGGTGTAGTCGCCTACACCGCGATGGGCGAGCAGGTCGCCGATGTCGGGCACGAAGGATAGGTTGCGGGAACTCCACAGGCCATAGGCGAGAGTGATGGCTACGGCGAGTCCGATGACGGTGAGGGTGGCGTGGCCGATGGTGATCCAACGGCGGGAGAGATGGTCGGTGGAGAACGTCTGCTCGGCGCGGACAAGCGCGGCGCAGAGCAGAATCAGGAGCGGCAGGTAGGCGGGAAAGGTGTAGTACTCCTGATTGGTGGAGAGGGAGAAGAAGGCCAGCACCAGAGTGGAGTAGAGGGTCAGCAGAAGAGTGGTGCGAACGGTAGAGGAGTCAACGGTGAGGCGGATCGATTGGAGAATGCTGCTGACCTGAGTTGGACTCGAAGAGCCGTAGCGCTGCTTCCAAATACGATAGCCGGAGATCAACGCGACGGGAGTGAAGAGAGCCCAGGGAAAGAGCCAGACAAGGTGCAAGCTCCAGAAGAGATAGCCGGGGAGCTTGTTGTAGTCCATGGGGATGCGCTTGCCGAGGAAGCGGAGGAGATGCTCGTTGATGAAGTAAAACCAGAAGAAGCCGTGACCGTTCATGCCGCCGGTGTTGCGTAGTCCGGCGAGGATATGCCACGGTGCGGCGATGAGCAGAAACAGGAGTGTGCCCCTGACGGGTTTCAGGGCACGGATTTTTTTGTAGTCACCGGTGAGCACGAGGTACAGCGTGGCGGTGCCGAAGAAGAAGACCAGAGCGACCAGGCCCTTTGTGAGAACGGCCAGGGCAAGAGCCGTCCACATGGCGTAAGGATAGATGGAAGGCTTTCTGTCAGTGACGTTAGTTTCCGAGGGAGTGGTTAGAGTTTGCAGAAAGCAGTAGAGGGCAGTGCAGAGCAGGAGCGACAGCAGCACCTCCGGGATGTAGATGCGCGTGAAGAGGAAGACCCCTGCCGAGGTGAGGGTGGCGAAGCCGGTATAGAGAGCAACGCTGGCTCCGAAGGCCTGGTTGGCCCAGCGGTATCCAAGCAGGGCCAGGAGAAGTACGCTGATAGCCTGCGGGAGATGCGCGCTGAAGGTATTGAAGCCGAAGAGTTTGAAGCAGAGGGCGACGAGCCAGTAGGGGAGCGGTGCTTTCTCCAGATAGCGGACGCCGTTGACCTGGAGCGTGACCCAGTCTCCAGAGAGGGCAATGTGGCGGGCCGCGCTGGCGTGGGTGGAGTCGGCGTCGTCCAACAGAGGCGGCGCGAAGAGAGCGCTGAAGAAGAGGACCAGCCAGAGGCCGATCAGGGTCAGAAGTGCAGTCCTGTGGGAGAAGGTGCCCGAAGGGAGAGAGTGTGATCGGTCGGTGTGCGTTTTGGGGTACGCAGGATCTTGGGGAGTGGTCAGGGTCATGAAACGAACACGCTCTACCAGCATAAATGGATGGGATGGATTGCAGGTTCTTTGGATTTGCTATGTAAGGAATTAGACCCTGGTTTAGACGTAAGGTTGCTGCATAGAATAAGGCGTGTATGGTGAAACGTATTGAGAGTACGTGTAGGGCTGAAGCAGGTGTGCCCTAAGGAGAATTACGCAACGATGCCTACGTTTGCTGCTATCGATATTGGGTCGAACTCGTGCCGGTTGAAGATTGCTGTGGTCCACCAGCATCGTCTTAAGACGCTGCATGAAGACCGCGAGGTGACACGGCTGGGTGAGAGTGTCTTCCAGACAGGAGTGATCTCTCCCGAGGCTATGGCTGGGACGATTCGTGCGTTGAAGCGCTTCCACAAGGCGGTGCAGCTGCATGTGGTGGATAAAGTACGAGTGGTAGCGACCAGCGCGATGCGCGATGCACGCAATGCCGGTGCGTTTACGGAGTGGGTAAAGTCGGCGACAGGTTGGAACGTTGAGGTGATCTCAGGGCTGGAGGAAGGGCGGCTGATCCAGCTGGGTGTAGTGACGCATGAGGTAGGGGCACGAGGGCGTTGCCTGATGATCGACCTTGGCGGGGGAAGCTGCGAGGTGACGCTCTCCGACCGGGGAAGCATCAAGTCGATGGTAAGCCTGCCTCTGGGAGCCGTGCGACTGCAGGAGCAGTTTTTGCAGAGTGATCCGCCGGCGAAGGCCGATATTGCGCGGCTGAAACAGTTTATTGAGCGTGAGCTGCGGCGGGCGGACAAGAAGCTGGGACCGGTACGGGTGGGGTTGGTGGTTGCGACGTCAGGTACTGCGGCTGCGTTGGCTGAGGCTAGTGGGCATGTTCGTAAGGGGAACATGGCGGGCAAGAGTCTGGCGAAGAAACGGTTGGAGCGTGTGGGTCCGTTGACGGCAGATACGCCCGATGTGCGGAAGCTGGCAGAGCGGCTCATCAAGATGACGAATGCGGAGCGCGAGGCGGTGCCGGGGATCGGGCCGCGGCGGTCGGAGATCATCATCGGGGGGGCGCTGGTGTATGCGAGCCTGCTGGAGCGCTTTGGGCTGAAGGGGTTTCGCTACTCGCCGCTGGGGCTACGGGATGGGATGCTGTCCCAGATGCTGGCGGAGGTAGACCTGAGGACGTCGGTCCACCAGAAGCTGGAGAATGAGCGTTGGGAGGGCGTACTGGAAGTATGTCGCCGCTATGGAACGGACCTGAAGACGGTGGAGCCGGTGCGGGAGCATGTGGTGCAACTGTTCGACGCTCTGAAGGTGGTGCATGAGCTTCCGGAGGAGTACCGGCTGTGGTTGGAGTCCGCTGCCATGCTGCATGACATCGGTAAGTTCATGAACCACCAGGGACACTTCCGGCATACGCAGTACATCATTGCGAACTCGGAGATCTTTGGATTTTCCCCGGAGCAGCGGCTGGTGGTGAGTGCGATTGCACGGTACCTGGGTAAAAGCCGGCCGGACCCGATGGACCGTGTGATGCGCGTGATTCCGCTGGAGCAGCAGGTGAATGTGCTACGGGCAGGGGTGCTGTTGCGGCTGGCGGTGGCTTTGAATCAAGATCGCGCCAGCGCTACGGTGCGGATGCGGGCGCATGTGTATCCGAAGCGGGTGGTGTTGGATTTGGTGCCGGGGCGGGGGGGGGCGGAGTTGGAGGCGTGGTCGCTGCGGAAGGAAGCGGATTACTTCCGGGAGGTCTTGCGGCGGGAGCTTCTGGTGGATGTGGCGTAGAGGGCACGGACGGTACGGGGGTCGAGCAGCCCCTGCAACATGGCGGGTCCCTGGGTGAGGTTGAGGCGGGCGAGGGAGCCTTTGCGGAGGCGGATGCGGGCGGGTACGGTGGCGGCGGAGGGGACGAGGAGCGCTCCGAGGAAGGTGGTGAGGTTGGGGTTGTGGCCGACGATAAGGAGGTTCTCGGCGTGGGCACACTCCTTGAGGAGGGCGTGGAAGTCCTTGAGGGTCGCGGAGGGGGCGAGGGCCTTAGAGTGGAGGATCTGGGCCTCGTAGCCGGTCTCGGTGCCGATGAGGGAGGCGGTCTGGAGGCTGCGCTTGAGCGGGCTGGAGACGATCAGGTCAAACTGGACGTTCAGGGCGTTCAGGACGTGGGCGAGCTGCAAGCAGTGGCGCTTGCCGTCCTTGTCGAGAGGGCGTTTGACGTCGAGGAGCGGGTTAGTTCGGCGGGTTCCAGCGCTGGCGTGTCTAAGGATGAATAAATTCATTGAACTTTTACAATTGTAGTTCTTATTTTACCAAGTGCTGGCAGCATTGGGGTTAGTCGTGTGTGAATTTCTAGATTGCGGACTCGCTTGGCCTGCACCATAGCTCAGTGGTTAGGATGCCGGTTAGGGGGTGGTGGGGGGTGGTGAGGGTGAGGCCGGCGGCGGTGAGGGGGGTCGCGTGGTCAGGGAGGTGGGTGGTGCGGAGGTTAGTGAGGAGGCGGAAGGCAAGGTAGAGGGTGCGGACCAGGGCGCGGGCGAGGAGGCGGGTGGGGCCTTGCGGGGGGATGCGGAAGTCGGAGAGGAGCCAGAGGGCGGGGGACGTGGCGGTGGGGGCGAGGTGCGGGGCGAGGGTTTGGATGAGGGTGTCGAGGGCTGGCTGGGTGAGGCAGTCGAGGAAGAAGTGGGTGACGATGAGGTCGTAGTGGCGAGTGGGGGGGAGGGAGTCGGCGAAGGCCCGGGCGGTGGTGTGGTGGGTGTGGAGGCGAACGGCGTAGGGTTTGCAGCGGGCTTCGAGTAGGTCGAGCATGGTGCGGCTGGTGTCTACGGCGTCTACGTGGATGGCTGGGTTGGCGGCTAGCAGGCGGGCGAGGAAGCGGCCGTCTCCGTCACCCAGGACCAGGGCGGACTTTTGTT
>JANYER010000447.1 GCA_025359825.1 Granulicella sp. | reverse complement strand
GCAGAGAGCACCGCCCAGGCCACAGGGCAGATCGGAGACATGATTCAAGGCATTCAGGATCGCACCAAAACCGCCATCGCCAGCATGAAGAGCGGCACCGGCACCGTGGAGCAGGGCGTCATCACCACCAATCAGGCAGGCGAATCTCTCCAACGCATCATCGGAATGGCAGAACAGGTCGACCGCATGATCACCCAGATCGCCATCGCCGCATCCCAACAGGCGGCCGCAGCCAACGAGTCCAGCGCCAGCCTCGACGCCATCCACTCCCTCAGCCACGACAACCTCACCGAGATGGCCACCACCGCATCCGGCATTGAAAGCCTGCGTACCACCGCCGTCGAGCTCGAGCGCAATGTCGACCACTTCCACATCGAATCGCTCGCCACCCCAAAGACGAAGACCCTGCCAACCGGCAGGGTCCTCCATCCCAACGCAAAACTGGTCAAACAAGCCGCTTAATCGTGACAGGCCTAGAAGATCTGGAAGTTGACCTCAACGTTCACTTCCACCAGTACAGGCTTGCCATTCTCCATCGCTGGACGGAACTTGTACTGCTTCACCGCCTCGATGGCCTTCTCATCCAACCCCATACCGACCCCGCGCAGAACCCGAACGTGGCTGGGGTTACCGTTGGTATCGACCCACAGGTTGACGACCACATTACCGGCAACCTTCGCCTTGCGGGCCTCTTCTGAGAACTCCGCTTCAACCTGATAGATAAGCTGCGGAGCCGAAACACCACCGCCGACCCGTCGCGGGCCGCCGCCGGTATTTCCACCCGAACCCGGCCCAAGCCCAGAGCCGTTGCCTGAGCCCAGACCAGTCCCGGAGCCGTTGCCCATCGAAACACCCACGATTGGCGAGTTGGCCACGCCAAAGTTCGGCATGTTGCTCGCCATCTTGACGTCCTTCTGGACCTCAATCGTAGGCTGAATCTTGATCTTTGGGTCCTCCAACGGAGGTGCCTTGGGCGGAACAATCTGCGTATCGGCAAACTTCGGCGGCGAACCCTTCGTCACCGGCGTCGGCCCCCGCTGTCCACCACCACCACCCATCGCCTGTGCCTTCGGCGGTGCGGGCGGAGGAGTCATCATTTCGATCGGTACCAGCGTGGTGACGTTCTTCGTTCCAATCGCAATATGCTTGGCCAGCAGCCACGCAATCATCCCGATCACCAGGGCATGAAGCACAATCGCCACCGCGGTTGACTTCGGGTCGCGCTTCACCGCCATGCGGTCCACGACCGCAATCGGCTTCGACTCCAGCACCAGGGGAGGCAGCTTCACCGGGAAGAACACATCCCGTACGCTGCTAATGAGCGAGCCAAAGACGCTCTCTTCCTTCATCTCACCCAGGTTCGGAGCTTCGCCACCCCGCAGCACGGGTGCGTTGTGGGTCGGTTCGATTTCCGGTGGTATCAACAACGAATTCGCCATATCGCGCTAGCCTCGGTGGCGGAGTCCGGGATCATGCCACCGTCCCCGTTCCACCTTCCCCATCTCTATCCCGTTCGGGACCACTTATCTACATACGTTCCCGGTCTGCTGCCGGTTTCAATGGGTCACGCCACACTACCATCCGGCTCCAAAATCATTCTACAAACATTCACACGCACGTGCTCACAACCCGTTCACACAACTTGGACGCACTTCACCGTGTGGAAGTATCGCTCTCAACGTATTTTCTTCGCCCTTCCCCGTCTACAATAAAGGTTTGGCACAAATCGTAACCTATAACTCCAGCAAGCCTCAAAAAACACCCTGAACATCTCAGGCCGAACTCAAGAGGAATCAATGTCGGAAGCACCACAGAACCAGCCCGCACCCAAGCAGCTCAAGGCGACCCTCAATCTGCCCATTGGCCAGTCGGAGAACGCCGCCCAAGCAGCGCCCAAGCCGCTCAAAGCCACACTCAATCTGCCCGAAACATCCTTCGCCATGAAGGCCAATCTGCCCGTCAACGAGCCCCTGCGCCTCGCCCAGTGGCAGCAGCAGGACCTCTACGCCCAGATTCGCACCGCGCGCGCCGGTGCTCCCAAGTACATCCTCCACGACGGCCCCCCCTACGCCAACGGTGCCATCCACCTCGGCCACGCCCTCAATAAATGCATCAAGGACTTCGTCGTCAAGACCAAGACCATGGCCGGCTTCGACGCCCCCTACATCCCCGGCTGGGACTGCCACGGCCTCCCCATCGAGATCAAGGTCGACGAACAGCTCGGCCGCAAGAAGCTGGAGATGGACCCCATCGCCGTCCGCCGCGCCTGCCGCGAGTACGCCCAGAAGTACGTCGACCTCCAGCGCAGCCAGTTCGAGCGCATTGGCGTCTTCGGCCGTTGGCAGTCGCCTTACCTCACTATGTCCTTCCCGTACGAGGCCAGCATCGCCGAAACCTTCTACGACTTCTTCGAAAAAGGTTACGTCTACAAAGGCCTCAAGCCGGTCTACTGGTGCATTCACGACCGCACCGCCCTCGCCGAAGCAGAAGTCGAGTACGAGCAGCACACCAGCCCCAGCGTCTACATCCGCTACCAGCTCACCAGCGACGCTGTACTCATTAATCCCGCGCTAGCCGGTCAGTCCGTCTACGCCATCATCTGGACCACCACCCCCTGGACCATTCCCGCCTCGCAGGCCGTAGCCTTCAACCCCGAGATGGAGTACGTCGCTCTCAAAAACTCCGACGGCAACATCTACATCGTTGCGGATGCTCTAGCTGCCAGCGTCAAAGCCGCCTGCAATCTTCCCGACGCCACCGAAGTCGCTCGCTTCAAGGGCGAGATGCTCGACCGCGCCACCTTCCAGCACCCCTTCCTTGATCGTGAGGTCCTCGGCGTCCTCGCCGCCTACGTCACCGCCGACCAGGGCACCGGTGCCGTCCACACTGCACCCGCTCACGGAGTCGACGACTTCTACACCGGCGCACGCTACAACCTGCCTGCCCTCCAGTACGTCGACAACTCCGGCCGCCAGCGCAACACCGCCGACGCCTCCTCCCACAACACCGCGCAGACCTACGAGGACCTCACCGTCTTCAAATCCAACCCCGTCATCATCGAGTTGCTTAAAGAGAAAGGCGCGCTCCTCTCCGCCACCGCCTTCGAGCACTCCTACCCGCACTGCTGGCGCTGCCACAACCCCGTCATCGTCCGCGCCACCGAGCAGTGGTTCATCGAAATCGACAAAGAACTCACCGAGCCCGACGGCTCCAGGATCACCTACCGACAGCGCACCCTCAACGAGATCACCAAGGTCAAGTGGGACCCCTCCTGGGGCGAAGAGCGCATCTCCAACATGATCGCCACCCGCCCCGACTGGTGCATCTCCCGCCAGCGCATCTGGGGCGTCCCCATCGCAGTCTTCCTCTGCGAGAAGTGCAACACTCCGCTCAACAACAAGGCCATCAACAAGTCCATCGTCGACCTCTTCCATAAGGAAGGTGCCGACGCCTGGTACATCCACGATGCCTCGAAATTGTTACCCGCCGGAACCGCCTGCCCCTGCGGCGGCACCGAGTTTCGTAAAGAGATGGACATCCTCGACGTCTGGTTCGAGTCCGGAGCAAGCTGGCACGCCGTCCTCGACATCGAACCCGAACTCCAGCGCCCACCCAGCGAGATCCAGGCCGACCTCTACACCGAAGGCGGCGACCAGCATCGCGGCTGGTTCCACTCCTCGTTACTCACGTCCGTCGCGGTGCGAGGTCATGCCCCCTACAAGATGGTCTGCACCTCCGGCTGGACACTCGATGAACAGGGCCGCCCCTTCTCTAAGTCTCTCGGCAACGGCGTCGATCCGGTGGACATCGCAAAGCGTCTCGGTGCCGAAGTCGTCCGCCTCTGGGTCGCCTCCGTCGACTTCCGCGAGGACGTCGCCGCCAGCGAAACTCTCATGCAGCGCGTCAGCGACAACTACCGCAAGCTGCGCAACACCCTACGCTTTCTTCTCGGCAATCTGCACGACTTTTCGCCAGCCGAGCATGAAGTAAAGTTCGCCGCGATGGAGCCGCTCGACCAGTACATCCTCGTACGCCTCGCCGAGCTCACCACCAAAATCCGCAGCGCTTACGATACGTTCGAGTTTCACCGCGCCTACCACGCCCTCAACGAGTTCGTGAATACTGACCTTTCGGCGCTCTACCTCGACGTCCTCAAAGACCGCCTCTACACCTTCGCCCCCAACCACCCGGCCCGCCGCTCCGCCCAGACCGCCCTGTGGCACATCGCCGAAACCCTCACCCGCCTCATCGCCCCCATCCTCAGCTTCACCGCCGACGAAGTATGGGCACTGC
>JANYER010000423.1 GCA_025359825.1 Granulicella sp. | reverse complement strand
TGGGTGGGAATTCCGCTGACCGCGTACCAGAAGAGCTATGGGACTTCGAAGACGCTAACGGTGTATGTGAAGGCG
This sequence comes from Granulicella sp., assembly GCA_025359825.1. Taxonomy (GTDB): domain Bacteria; phylum Acidobacteriota; class Terriglobia; order Terriglobales; family Acidobacteriaceae; genus Edaphobacter. The sequence goes on along the minus strand of JANYER010000423.1, from coordinate 17,180 downwards.
GGCAGCGCCGGCGAACCGCTCGAGCGTGCGGCGGATGAGGTACGGGTGTTGATGCGCTCGCGGCGGCATGATGCAGCAGCGGCACCGCAGAGCTTTGAACTGGATACGAACAATACGCTGGTCGGTTTCTTCTCGACGATTACGGCCTCGTTCGGGCTGGTGGCGGGTGCGATTGCGTTTATCTCGCTGATCGTGGGAGGCATCGTTATTATGAACATCATGCTGGTGAGCGTGACGGAACGGACACGGGAGATCGGGATTCGCAAAGCTCTGGGCGCGCGCGGGCAGGACATTCTGCTGCAGTTCCTGGTGGAGTCGGCGACCATGGCGCTGGTGGGCGGGGCGTTCGGCGTCCTGGGCGGGATTGGTGTGGCGCAGATTGTGACCCTTTTGATCGGCTTCCCTTCGGAGGTGGCATTGTGGAGTGTGCTGTTGGGGCTGTTGATGGCGACGTCCACGGGTATCTTCTTTGGGGTGTATCCGGCGCGGAAGGCTGCGGCGCTGGACCCGATTGTGGCGCTGCGAGCAGATTGATTATTTTAGATAGACGCAGGATGTAGCAGAGGCGATGGCGTTATGAGGATTGGCGATCTAAAAGAGACAGTAACGATGGCGCTGGATACGCTGCGGACGAATAAGCTGCGCAGCGGCCTGACGATTCTCGGCATCGTGATTGGCGTGATGACAGTGATCGTCATCTCGTCCGTAGTGAACGGGTTGAATAACAGCGTCGAGAGTCTGGTTCAGTCGCTGGGGTCGAATGTGTTGTTCGTGTTCCGCTTTCCGGTGTTCGGGCAGCGACCCACGACAGAGATGCTGACGCGCAAGCAGATGACCTACGACGATGCGATGGCTATGCGTGAGTTGCCGCACGTGGTCGCGGTATCGCCGGTGCTGCAGTACGCGAACAATAATGCTCCGGGGCGTGGCGGTACGACAGCGATCAAAGCCAATGGCCGCAAGATGCAGGGCACGAAGCTGGAAGGTGACACGCCGGCTGTGAAGGACGTTAATGAGCTGGACATCCATGAAGGCCGCTTCTTTACGGAGTCGGACCAGGAGCGTGCTGCGAATGTCGCAGTGCTGGGACACGATACCGCGGACGAGCTATTTCTAGGCCAGAGCGCGGTGGGTAAAGAGGTTGAGGTTGGTGGGATGTTATTCACGGTGGTTGGGGTGTTGGAGCCACAGAAGACTGCCTTTGGTGGCGGCAAAAATCCTGAAGATAACAAGGCAATGTTTCCCATTACGACCTTCCATAAGCTGCATCCGGAGCAGTTGGACTACTGGATCTCGCTGAAGTACGACGACCCGATTAATCGTTCGCTGGTGGAAGACGAGATGACGGACCTGTTGCGTCGCCGCCGGAAGGTAGCGAACGAGAAGCCGGACAACTTTGCCATCTTCGGCACTGACTCCCTAACGCGGCTGTGGAACCAGGTTACGGGTGGTCTGTTTCTGCTGCTGTTCTCGCTCTCGAGCGTTGCGCTGCTGGTCGGTGGAGTGGGCGTGATGAACATCATGCTGGTGAGCGTGACAGAGCGCACCCGCGAGATCGGCGTGAGGAAAGCAATTGGAGCGACCAAGCAGACCATCCTCTCGCAGTTCACGCTGGAGGCTATGACGCTGTGTGCGGTAGGTGGCGTGATCGGCGTGCTGCTGGGAAGCATTGTCGCGCTGGGGCTGCACTTTCTGCTGCCGTCGCTGCTCTCTCCGCTATGGGTGCTGGCGGCGTTTGCGAGTTCGTGCGCGATTGGGCTGCTGTTCGGAATCTACCCGGCTTGGAAGGCTGCGAACCTGAATCCGATTGAGGCGTTGCGGTACGAGTAATTAGTAGTAAAGCGCCCTAGCGCCGGGCGGGCGACACTTCGTGTTGTTTTGGACGCTTCGTGTGTTTCAAGAAGCTCTTAGTTGCTATGAGGTGTAGGCGCCGAAGGTGGCGGTGACGCGATCATTCTCATCCTGGTTGGAGAGGATGTGTACCTTGAAGGTTGCGCCGCCAGGATCGACGCGAACGGCGATGTGTCCGGCACGGGAGCGCAGGTCATCGGTCTTCTTGTTGGCGATGTGGTTCTCTTCCTTGATGAGCGTGGCAAAGACGTCGCGCGGGCCTGGATAGATGGCCTTCGAAAAGAGTTGGTTGAGCACGTTGACGGTTGGGTGGGCTGAGTCCCAGGCGGGGATGATGAAGACCTGCGGGCGCAGGGCACGGACGTACTCCGGGCCATCGGCGTTGAAGTAGCCGTGATGGTTGGCCACCGCAACGGAGACAGGTCCGCAGGCGCGGGCGACGGGGGTTTCGATGTCGCGCCAGGGATCGCGGCCGTAGTTGGAGTCGGAGGGCAGATCGCCGCCGGTGTAGTAGCCGAATTTTCCATAGCGCAGGCGGATGGCGGCGGAGCAGCAGTTCTCTGACGGGTAGTCGGCTTGCTTAAGGGTGGAGAGTTCAGGGAAGAGTTTGTTGGTGGTCTGGCCGTCCCAGACCTCGCCATTAGCCGCAAGATTGCGGATCTCGAAGGATGGATAGGTGGCGGCTTTGTGCTGGAGGTTGAACTGGTCGTTCGCACCGACGCGAAAGCGCTCGACCTTCATGCCGGACTTCTGTCGCGCGAGCAGGAAGGCGCGGTAGTTCTGCTGGAAGTCGGCGGTCGCGGGCAGGGGGTAGGTGTAGTCGGGCCAGGCGCGGTCGACCACGCGACGAATGGGGACGATGGCGTCCACATCGGAGACACCGCTGGGGATATAGCCCGCCGCGTTGGGCTTGGACTGCGGTGGGATCCCGCCGAGGTGGTCGGCATGCAGATGGGTGAGCATGAAGGTGTCGATGGCCTCAAGATTGGAGAGCTTGAGGCGGCGCTGGACGTAGCGGCCAAGCCACTCGCCGGGGCGACGTTCGGCGCTGGGTAGCGGTGCAGTGAGATACGGCGTGGTGCCGTAGAGCGCGCCGGCATCGACCATCATGGTAGTGCCGTCGGGCAGGATGAAGAGGGCGCAGTTGCCCCGATTGGTGGCGATGTGATGGATCTCAAGATAGCCAGGGGCCCAGGGCGCGAGTGCAGGTTCGACTGGAGTGATGGCGGGAGCCTGTTCGGTGAGTGCGTAGAGTGCGGGGTGAGAGAGCTGTTCGGCGGCGAGCAGTGCGGCAGACGTGCGGAGAAAGCTTCTGCGATTCATGCGGGGGCTCATAACGGAGGATTCTATCGAATCCAGAGTTGGCGTAGGTTTTGGTGGTGAGCGGGTTGCTGGGTAGACTCATGGAATGGCTGTTGGGATTGTGATCGAAGCTGTCTTCGTGCTGCTGACGTTGAGTGGATTGGCGTATCTGCTGATTGCACTGTGGGGTGCCCGCGACTTCAGCCACACCTGGCGCGATCGGCGGAAGGCAAGCGCGGGAGCTGGGTTTGCCCCGGATGTTTCCATCCTGAAGCCGGTACGCGGTGCTGATCTGCGGATGTATGCAGGCTTCGTCAGCCACTGCCAGCAGGAGTATGCGGGTGAGTTCGAGATTGTATTTGGAGTAAGCGATCTGCAGGACGCTGCCGTGTCAGAGATCACGCGGCTACGCGAAGAGTTTTCGGACTGCGCAATCCGACTGGTAGTGTGTGCGGAGCGCCTGGGCACCAGCGGCAAGGTCAGCAACCTGGTGCAGATGCTGCGCGAGGCAAAGTATGAGCACGTGCTGATCAACGACAGCGACATCTTCGTCGGGCCGCAGTATCTGTCGCGAGTGATGGCGAGCTTTGCGGACCCTAAGGTGGGGATGGTGACAGCGCCGTATATCGGGCAGGCAATCGCCGGGCCACGAGGGATCACGGTATGGTCGCGGCTGGAGGCGTTGGGGATTTCGACGGACTTTGTGCCCGGAGTCCTGACGGCGCGGAAGCTGGAGGGCGGCATCCGCTTCGGGCTGGGCTCGACGCTGGCTACGACGAAGACGGCGCTGGCAAAGATCGGCGGGTTGGAAGTACTGGTGGAGTCGCTCGCCGACGACTACGAGATGGGCGCGCGAATCGCCGCAGCAGGCTACAAAGTAGAGCTGTCGGATGAGGTCGTGGAGACGACGGTTCCGGCGTACGCGCTGCGCGCCTTCTGGGAGCACCAGATGCGGTGGGCGCGGTCGACAAGGGACTCGCGCAAGTGGGGCTATGTGGGGTTGGGGACAACCTATGCGGTGCCGTGGGCGATTGGGGTTTGCATTGCAAGCGGCTTTGCACTGTGGAGCTTTGCGCTGCTGAGCCTGGTGGTGCTGGCACGCGTCGCCGTGGCGCTGAGTGTGGGTGTGGGAATGCTGCACGACGGACAGGTGCTGCGCGATCTATGGCTGCTTCCGCTGCGCGACTTTGCGGGGCTGGCAGTGTGGGCGTGGAGCTTTGCGGGGGATACGGTGGTGTGGCGTGGAGTGCGGTTCCGGTTGAAGGACGGGCGGCTCGAAGAGGTTTAGGCTAGGTGTAGCGTTAGCGGACAGAACGCGCGGTGCTATTCTCATCCCAGCTATTCTCAACTCAGCGCCCGCATATTGTTTGGAGGAGAGTGTTATGCCGAGATTAGATCGAATTACTCAGAAACCAGAGGTAATGGGCGGGCGACCCTGCATCCGCGGCCTTAGGGTGACTGTAGGTATGCTGGTGGCACAGATCGGACAAGGGCATAGCTTTGAGCAGGTTCTGGCGGATTATCCATACCTGGAACGTGAGGACATTCTCCAGGCGATCCAATATGCGGCATGGCGCACGGAAGAGCGCGAGGTCGAGTTAGCGACCGCATGAAGCTGATTGTGGATATGAACCTATCGCCGCGATGGGTGGAACACCTCAAACAAGCGGGTCATGATGCCGTTCATTGGTCCACAGTTGGTGCGTGTGACGCACCCGATGCCGAGATTATGGGATATGCGAAGACGATGAATTCCGTTGTCCTGACGCATGACCTTGATTTCGGATCGATCCTGGCTGCGACGCAGGGGTTGAGTCCGAGCGTGGTGCAGATTCGATCCGAGGATGTGAGTCCTGACGTGATTGGGGAACGCGTTGTGGTTGCGCTTCGCCAGTTGGAGCCAGAGCTGCTTGAGGGTGCCTTGGTTACGATCGACCCCAAGAAAACGCGCTTGAGCGTTCTACCACTTCGATTCAAAGATTAGACAGTATCGGGATGGTCGGCTTCTACTATTGTGTGACCTCGCCTTCCGGCTCATCAGTCGGGTTGTCGATCTCGGCTTCGAAGCCTTCGAGGAGGCGTTCCAGGAAGGCTTCCTTATCAACCTTGTCGCTCTGGATAGCATGGGCGTTGGCGATGTGGCGGGCGAGATCGGCGAGAACAATTCCCCAGGCGAAGGGGTCTTCCCAGGCACCGCTACGGATGCTCACGTGCTGGCCCTGCTCGGCGATCCAGACGCGGAGGACCTCGAAGCCGGCTTTATCGCGTTGTGCAGCGGGGGGAAGGTCGAGTTGCTTGTCGGTGGCCATGTAGTTCTCCGGGGGCTTCTATGGGCTAGTTTACAGGGGATTTTCGGCAGTGTCGGCGCAGGAGTAAACTTGCTTCTGAGCTAGTTTTCCGCGATATAAACAGCGCCACTTTGATTCACCGGTGCTCCTCACGATAGCTTTAGCTCGGTTCAAGGTTTCCTATGGCAAGTTATCCCCATCTCGTTGGCGAGCAGAGCGCGCAGAACAATCCTGAGTCGGTGCATGTTGAGAAGGTCATTCTCGGCGCGATGATGGTGGACCAGGTCGCCATCACCGACGCGTCGATGTACCTGAACGCGGACGACTTTTCACTGCCGTCGCATCGCTGCATCTATCGCGTGATCGCGCAGTTGGTGGAGGCGGGCACCGGCGTCGACTACGTGACGGTGTGCGAGGCGCTGAGCCAGAAGAAGGAACTGGACTCGGTTGGCGGCCGCGAGTATGTTGCCGAGCTGACGGAGAAGTTGCCGCGCAAACTTAGCATCGAAAGTTACGTCGCCATCGTGCGCGACAAGAGTCTGTTGCGGCAGTTGATGAGCGTCTGTGACGTCGGCATGATGCAGGCTGCGGACCAGGCCTCAGTGGCGCTGGACGTGTTGAACGACGTGAGCCGCCGGTTGATCGAGATCTCAGAGCATGCGATTACTAAGGGCTTCGCGGATATTCCGGCGATCGTGAAGGAGTCCTTTGGCTCCATCGACGCGCTGTATGAGCAGGGCAAAGAAATCACTGGGCTGGAGACGCATTACATCGACTTCGACCGCATGACCAGCGGGTTGCAGGAGTCGGAGCTGATCATTATTGCTGCCCGTCCTTCGATGGGTAAGACCGCGTGGGCGATCAATATTGCGGAGAACGCTGCAGTTCGTGGTGGCAAGGTGGTGGCGGTGTTCTCGCTCGAAATGAGCAAGGCCAGCCTGCTGCGCAGAATGCTGGCCTCGCAGGCGATGGTGAACTCCAAAGCCATCCAGACCGGCATGTTGATGCGCGACGACCGCGGCAAGCTGGTCGCGGGCCTGGAACGGTTGATGGAGTCGAAGATGTTTATCGACGACACGCCGGGCATCACGCTGGCCGAGATGCGGGCCAAGGCGCGTCGTCTCCAGCAACAACAGGGCCATCTCGACCTGATCGTGATCGACTACCTGCAGCTGATGACTGGTTCATCCGGCGGCCAGAAGGGCTTTGAGAATCGTACCCAGGAGGTCTCGGCCATCTCGCGCGGCCTAAAGGCGCTGGCCAAGGAGATGCGGGTTCCCGTGGTGGCGCTGAGCCAGCTCTCCCGAGCCAGTGAACAGCGCGGCGGCGACAAGAAGCCGCTGCTGAGCGACCTGCGCGAGTCGGGCTCCATTGAGCAGGACGCCGATGTGGTGTGCTTCATCCATCGCGAGGAGTACTACGATCGCGAGAACGAGGACGTAAAAGGCAAGGCCGAGATCATCATCGCGAAGCAGAGAAACGGACCGACCGGGAGTGTCCAGTTGGCGTATCTGGCTGACTACACGCGGTTTGAAAATCTGGCTGCCGGTGGGGATGGCGGGTACTAGCGCCTCTGCCGGATCCCCACCCCCAGAAGCGCTCTTCACTGTTCGGACTGAACCACCCGCAACATCTCCCCCACCGTAACCCCACTCACCGGATGCACCATTCCCCCCGCAACCTCCGCCAGCGGCTCCAGCACAAACCGCCGCTCTCCCATCGCCGGATGCGGCACCGTCAACTCTTCCGTCGCCATCACCAAGCCGCCATACAGCAGCAGATCCAGATCAATCACCCGAGGCCCCTGATCCACCCCTCGCACCCGCCCCATCGCCAGCTCAATCCCCAGCAGCCCACGCAGCAACTCCACCGGCCCCAGCGAAGTCTCCAGCACCAAAGCCCCATTCAAAAATCGTGGCTGCTCCAGATACCCCACCGGAGCCGTGTCATAGAAAGATGAAACTCCCCGCACCACACCCAGCGCTCTTACCTGCTCCACCGCCGCCAGCAGATTCCCTTCACGGTCTCCCAGGTTGCTCCCCAACGCAATCGCCGCCAGCTCAGGCATTCACAGCCTGCAACCCGATCATCGAAGTATCCATCGACTCGCTACCTGCCACTACATCTGGAACCTCGTCATACCCATGCGCCAGCTCCCACGCCGACCGGTCCCGCATCAACCGCTGCACCAGCGCCGTATGCATCGCATGGCCTGCACGCTCGGCTACCACCCGCCCTTGAATCCGTCGTCCCGCCAGCGCAAGGTCACCAATCAGATCCAGAACCTTATGCCGCACAAACTCATCTTCAAACCGTAGCGGCCCGTTCTGCACGCCATCCTTTGACACGATGATTGCGCACGCATCCGAAGCCCCACGAATCAGCCCCATATTCCGCAGCATCGCCTCATCTTCCTTAAACCCAAACGTCCGTGCCGGAGCGATCAGCTCCACATAATCACCCGTCGCCAGGTTGCCCGAAAACGTCTCCACCCCAATCGGCGCCGGAAAATCAATCGCATACTGAATCCGATACCCCTCACCCGGATACACGCCAATAAACTTCGTCCCGTCGCGCACCTCGACGTCCTTCAAAATCTTCAGGTACTCCCGCTTGCGCCGCTGCTGCTTCAGCCCCACCGACTGGAACGCCTCCACATACGGCAGCGCACTTCCATCCAGAATCGGCACCTCCAGGTTGTCCACCTCGACGATCACGTTATCCACGCCAAACCCAATCAGCGCAGACAACAGATGCTCCGTCGTAGAAATCAGTACCGAGCCGCGCATCAAGCTCGTCGCATAGCTCACCTTCGCCACGTTTCTGCCCACCGCAGGAATCTCAAACCCATCCAGGTCCGTCCGCCGAAACACAATCCCCGAACCAGCCGGTGCCGGAACCAGTCGCATCGTCACCACCGCGCCGCTGTGCAGTCCCACCCCGTGGAACTGTATCTCCGACCGGATTGTCCGCTCAAAATGAGCTTCTAACGCCACGTACTGCTCCAGGGAGCGCCCAGCCCAACTCCCGCCAAACTTCCGGAGCCAGTCCTCGAACGCACTAGTTAGACTACATGTCCAACCACTTCGGCTACTGTGTCAAAAGAACCACACTCACCCACACTCTATCCCGACTGTATCCCTCGTATCCCCGTTCACGCTTCCTCCACCCCAAAGCCCCAAAACTTGACACCCCCCACCCCCCAAAAAGCCCTTCTCCGCGATCTCTGCGCACCCTCCGCGCTCTCCGCGTCCGTCGTTCCCTTCCCAGCCACAAGTCCACCCTTATCCCCAATGATTCGAAGACTTTGCACCAAATAGGGGGAGGGGAGGGGTACTACTTCCCGCCCAACACCATCGCGTACAGGCTATCTCCAGCCCCCACAATCACATACTGCTTCCCATCCAGCATCCAGGTCGAAGGCCCATTGCTCACCCGGCTCTCCAGCACCTGTGACCACAAAATCTTTCCATCCGCCGGACTGAACGCCGCCAGCCGGTTTGAATCCCCCGTAAACAGCAGGTTCCCCGCCGTCGTCAGCACTCCGCCAGCCATGCCGCCGCCCTCAGCGCCCTCGCCCTTCGGCTCATGCCGCCACTTCACCTTGCCCGTCATCGCGTCGATCGCCAGCAAAGCCGACTTCGTGTCGAACCCACCCGACCCGCCGCCACCAAACCCCTGCGGCTCCGCCGCCGTGTCATACAGGTACGCCACCCCATACCCTTCGCTCGCATTCACATAAAACAGCTTCGTCAGCGGGCTATAGCTTGGCGCAGGCCAATTCGTGGCCCCATTCACCGGAATATCCACCATCGAGCCATCCACCTTCGGCTCCTTATCTGTGTCCGGAATCGGCTGCCCCTTCGCATCGATCCCCTTCGCCCAATTCGCCGTCTTGCTAAACGGCTTGGTCACCAGGTTCTTCCCCGTCACCCGGTCCAGCAAAAAGTAGAACCCGCAGCGTCCCGCCTGCGCCAGCAGCTTCCGCGGCTTGCCATCCACCACCGTGTCGAACAGTACGGGCGTCTCCACATCGTCCCAGTCATGCGTATCGTGCGGATTCGCCTGGAAGTACCACACCAACTTGCCCGTATCCGGATTCAGCGCCACCACCGAGTTGGTAAATAGGTTCGCACCCTTCCGTCCCTGTCCCGCATACACCGGGTTCGGATTCCCCGTCCCCCAATACATCAGGTTCAACTCCGGATCGTACGTTCCCGGCATCCAGGTCATCCCGCCGCCATGGTCCAGAGCTCCCTGGTTCGGCCACGTCTCCGATCCAGCATCGCCCATCTTCAGCGGCTCACTCCACCAACGCCATTGCAGCTCGCCCGTCTCCGGATCACGCGACTCCAGGTACCCGCGCACATCCATCGCGTCCCCACCCACCCCCAGAATCACATGGTTCTTCACAATAAATGCCGCCATGGTGGTGAAGTACTGCAGCTTTTCATCCGCAATCTTCTTCCGCCAGTGCTCCTTACCCGTGGTCGCATCCAGCGACAGAAACCACCCGTCGGGCGAGAGGAAGTAGATCCACCGCCCAAACATTCCCACCCCGCGTTGCCCCAGCAGGTGCCCACCCTTATCGACAAAGTCGTACCGCCACAGCTCCTTTCCGCTGCGCGCATCCACCGCAAAGACATGGTCCGGAATCGTAAAGTACAACACCCCGTTGACCATCAACGGAGTCGACTTAATCATCGGACTCCCAGCCCCACGCTGCGGCCCCACACCCGTAATTTTGTACGTCCACGCATTCTTCAACTGGTTCAGGTTGGTCGCATTGATCTGTTTCAACTCGCTGAACCGCCGCCCCGAGTAGTCCCCGTTATACGTAGGCCAGCTATCGCCCGTAGCATGAAACAGAGACAGCGCCTTCGGGTCCAGTCCAGCAGAAGCATCAGCCGCAGACCCCTTCGCCCCCTGCGCCATCAACGCCGCAGGAGCCAGCAAAACACACACACAAATCCGTAGCAAAGTAGGGGTCATTGGAGGGTCATCAGGTACCGCGTCAGGTTATGTAGATCATCATCCGAGTACTTCGGCAGCAACGCCCGATGCCCCGCCAGCTTATCCGGAATCTCTACTTTGATCGTCGCCGTAGGCCAGCTCGTCACCGCGCCCGTGCCTGCTTTCAGCGTCGTCTCAAAGTCGTCATACTTCACCAGCGTCCCCTTCACCATCTCGCCAGCAGGGGTCGTCACCGTTGCCTGTCTCGGCCCGCGAGCACTCGGCCACGCAATCCGCGCCAGCATCGCCGATGGCTGCGAGAACCGCTTTCCCACCCCCGCCAGATCTCCCGTTGCCGAGTGGCACGAGACACAATTCGCCGCAAAGAAAGCTTTACCCTTCTCCACATCGCCGCTCGTCATCGTATCGCTGTGTTTGTACAGTCCGCGGTTCGCCGCCAGCTCCACCTGTAGATGTAAATACTCAGCGATGTCATAGATCTGCACATCTGTCAGGCTCGTAAACGCAGGCATCCCACCCTGCGGACGTCCCGCCTTGATCACCGGTCCAATCTCTTCACCCTTCTCGTCATGCAGTACCAGCACCGACCGCACTAGGTTCGGCCCCGTCCCACCTCGTGCCGCAGCCCCATGGCACGCTGAGCAGTTCGCCTGAAACAGTGGCTCCCCCAACTTCGCCGCTGCCTCATCCGGTGCCGCCCCCAGCCCAAGAAAATCTCGCGTACTTCGCTGCGGCCTTGCTGCCCCTTGGCCCGTACCTGCTGCCTGTGGCCGAAGCTCCGGCTCCTGCCCACCCGCAATCACCGGACGTGCATCCAAGCACACCAGTGCAGCAACCACACACACCACCGCAGCGCTACTCGCTAACAGAAACGAAGATCGACTCAGAAAAGAAATCCGCTTGCCTCTCAGATGAAGCCTCTCAAACCAACATCACGAACTTACCCTGACCAGCTTACTCAAAATCCATAGAACCTGTCCCGCCGAATCAAAGCGTCGCGCCACACAACATACACGCTTCGAAATCCAGTCGCCTCTTTATCCATCCCACCAACACCCTCACCCCATGCGATACCATCCCCAAATGGCAGTCATCGACCTCCAGGCCCTGCAATCCCACATCACCGCCAACCTTCCCACCCTCATCGCCCGTCTCCGCGAGCTGGTCGAGCAGGAGTCTCCCAGCGAAGACCCCGCCGCCATCAACGCCGCCATGGCCCTCGCAGAGAAATACGCCCGCACCCTGGGCGGCCGCGCCAGATATCACCGCCAGAAGCAATACGGCAACGTCCTCGAACTCAACTTCGGCCCCACCCAATCCACCCGCAAACCCATCCTCCTGCTCGCCCACCTCGACACCGTCTGGCCCCACGGCACCCTCGCCAATATGCCCTGGAAGCACTCCGCCACCAAGATCGAAGGCCCCGGCACCCTCGACATGAAGGCCGGAGTAGCCATGGCCCTCAGCGCCATCGAAGCCCTTAACTCCCTCAACATCAGGAGGCCCATTACCCTCCTCCTCAACAGCGAAGAAGAGATCGGCTCCCCCATCTCCCGTCCCATCACCGAGCGCCTCGCCCTCGCCTCCTCCGCCGTCCTCGTCCTCGAACCCGCCCAGGGCCTCGCCCTCAAGACCGCCCGCAAAGGCGTCGGCCACTACCTGCTCGAGGTCACCGGCGTAGCCGCCCACTCCGGCGTCGACTTCCAGAACGGCCACTCCGCCATCCTCGAGCTCGCCCGCCAGATCGAAACCATCTCCGCCTTCACCGACCTCTCACGCGGCCTGACAGTAAACTGCGGTGTCATCGCCGGAGGCGCCCGCTCCAACGTAGTCGCCGCTCACGCCCAGGTCGAAGTCGACGTCCGCATCGCCAAAGCCAGCGACGCAAAGCTGGCAGACAAACTCTTCCGCTCCCTCAAACCCCACGACCCCCGCTGCACCCTCAAGCTCTCCGGCGGCATCAACCGCCCCCCCATGGAGCGCAAGGCCGGCACCATCGCCCTCTTCAAACAAGCAAAAAATCTAGCCGCCCAAATCGGCTTCCCTCTGGACGAAGCCGCCACCGGCGGAGGCTCAGACGGCAACTTCACCGCCGCCCTCGGCGTCCCCACCCTCGACGGCATGGGAGCCATCGGCACCGGGGCCCACGCCCCCCACGAGCACATCCTCACCGAATACCTAATTCCCCGAACCACCCTGCTGGCCGCCATGCTAGCGACCCTCGACTAACTCGTCTACAGCGGTGGCAAAGCGTCACTCGGCCCTTCGCCCGCCCGCAGTATCACCGCCAGCGTACGAGCCAGCGGCAACCCCACCACGTTGAAGTAGCACCCTTCAATTCGCGGAATCCATCGCGCCGCGTACCCCTGAATCCCGTACGCTCCCGCCTTATCCATCGGCTCACCGCTCGCCAGGTACGTCACCAGTTCGCGCTCTTCAATCAGGTCGAAGAACACCTGCGTAATCTCCACCTCGCTCACCGTCGCCGCCCGCGTAATTGCCGCCACGCCCGTCAGCACCTGGTGCGTCCGTCCGGAGAGCATCTCCAGCATCCGCCGCGCATCCGCCTGATCCACCGGCTTCCCCAACATCACACCATCGCACACCACCGTGGTGTCTGCACCCAACACCGTCAACTCCGAGTCGGAGCCAGACTCGAAGTCGGCATCGTCCCCATCTTTATGCCGCAACCAGATCGCCTGCGCCTTCTCCACTGCCAGCCGCTGCACATATTTTGCCGGAGCCTCGCCCGGCTGGGCTGTCTCATCGATGTCCGCCACCTCCACCGAAAAGTCCAGCCCTGCCTGCGTCAACAACTCCCGCCTGCGCGGAGAACCCGATGCCAATATCAGCATCAAGCCCCCAGCTTCTCTGCGCCCAGCTTTTCTGCACCTTTGCCCAAAGTGACATGCGCCGCCATCGAGTGTGTCTTTCCCGCAGCCAGCGTCACCGCATTCACCCCGGCATTCACCGTCTCCACGCACAGCATCTCGTGCCACTCCTCCGGCCCCAGGTCCACCATCTCTTTCCATGGGTTGAAGACCACCGTCGTGTCCGAGTTGGTCTTCGCAATGGTGATCGTCCGCTGCAACAGTTCGTCATGGATCACGCAGGCAGCCTTGGTGTTCCCATAGATCCGGTCCGTAAACCCGCTAAAGCGCAGCGCAGCACCCAGCCTCGGCTTCACCTTGAAGCTGTCCGTCTTGTCGATGAACGATGTCGGCTCCAGCCCCGTCACGCTCACCTCATGGATATCTCCAACATGGAAGTACGTATGCAGCGCCTCTTCAAACACCAGCGGCTTATCGCTCTCGTTCGCCACCGTTAATTGCATCGTCAGGCTCTTGCCAATCGTCAGCTCAAACGCCACGTGGAAGTGGTCGAAGCCCATACTGCGGCTCGTCGCCGAAGGCCCCAGCGTCAACGTCAGGTGCAGGTCATCCCCCGCCATCGCCGCAAACGCTACGGTCCAATCCTGCAACCGCGCAAACCCATGCGGAGGCCCCGGCTTTCCATCCAAACGGTCCTGCTTCGAATCCACAGCAAACCACGGAAACGCAATCGGCACACCGCCACGAATCGGCTTACCGGCGATAAAGTCGCTCTTGCGGCTCATGTACAACACCGGCTTCTCACCCGTCGGCTGCCACGCAGCCAGGTGCGCACCCTGCAGATACACCCGCGCACTCGCCGCCGGAGACGTCACCTCCGCATACGCCAAACCACCCGGCGCCGTATGAAACGCCAGCACCCCTGCAATCCCAAAATGCGCATTCAACTCTTGAATATCCATACACCCCTTTGATGAGTCCCTTAGTCTTGTAAAACTCTAAATCTGCGAGTAGGTGGTAGGCGTCAGTACCAAATTCGAGATGTTACTCACAATCGATTCATAACTGAACCGTGGCGACGACGCCAGCTTCTTCCATTCTGGATCAGCGCTGAACTTCGCCCAGCCTTCGGTCAATTCGTTCAGGTCGGTAAACGTCAGCATGTATGTCAGCGCCGGGGTCCGCGGTCCAATCAGCGTATCGCCATAGAACACAGACTTGCATCCAGCGCGCGCAAAAATATCGAACTCGCCACTGTGGAACATCTCCACCTTGCGAACATGCGCCGCCTGGCTTGGGCTTTCATACGTCCGCATATGAAAGATCCGCTTCCCCTTCGTAGCCGTCGTTCCCGGCACGACCAGCTTCGGAAACCCTTCGAACGCCGCATGGAGCGAGCTCTCCTCCCGCACAAACGCAGGGGCAATCGCCGGTGCCGCCCAGAAAGGCTCTGCCGCCTTCATAAACGTCGCATCCTGCTGCAGCTTCAGGTCCACCGTCACCAGTGTCTCCAGGTTCGTACTCGGCATCAGCAGGTACAGCGCCGGAGTCTCCGGCCCATACGTCAGCCGAAACGCCCCTACCGGCGTAATACCCAGCTTGTTCAACGCCGGAATTAGCGCCTGCTCCACATACGTATCCGTCAGTTTGCCCTGCGGACCTGAGCGCAGCTCATACTTGCGCAGCATGTAGTACTCACGCGCCTTGCCGTTACTAACCAGCCCGGCTCCAGCCTGCCCTTCCGCAGCCGCCGCTCCACCCGTCAAAGCCACCGCTCCCGCCCCGGCAGCAGCCAGACCACTCATAAATTCCCGTCTCTCCACGAAGCCTCCAGCGCGGCCGTATCCATCTTCGCAGCGCACTCCGAAGAATACAGCCTCCACCCAGCTTCGCGCGACACCACCCTATCCACTAGCTTTGCCGCAGCCAAACACCACAACTCTCCGGGTGCCCCCATCCTGGCCGCGCCTGATCGCGCGATGGGTGGGTAAGCAAAGATCTCCACATCGTCCAGACACTTGCCCTTCGGGCTGAAAGCCCTAGAACGATATCCGCGCACCAAACTGAAACTGCCGTGGATCAGCCGCCGCCGTAGGCTTTCCCGCCGCCGTATACAGCAGGTTCACATCAATCGTGTTGTTCTTGTTGATCAGGTTGAACACATCGGCCGTCAACTGCATCGACACCTCATGCCCAAACTGCACCGCCTTCGCCACGCGCAGATCGGTAAACACGTTGTACGGCTTCACACCCGCATTGCGTGGCAGTGACCCGTTGAAGTAGCTGCTCCCAATCCCCGCTCCCGTCGGCGCATCCGCATAGCAAGGCAGATTCAGAAATCCCGTAGGCGAGTACTTCGACGCCACCGGAGCCGTCCCGCAGCTCGTCATCCCACTTCCCGCCGCCACAATCGACGGACGGTCCGTCAGCGGATTGAAGTCGAAGTTCGTGTCCTTGCCCGTCAAAATATTAAACGGCCGCCCCGAAGCAATCTCAAAGATCGGCGCCACCGTCACACCGCCAAACACCACCGGCACAAACCCCGAGCCATGCAGCTTGCCCGTGTTGTACACCCCGCTGATCACCAGTCGATGCCGCTGGTCGAACGTCGAGCTGCTCCGCTCCCCATTCGGGTTGAAGTTGTTCTGCGGCGCGTCCGCCGTCGACACCACGTCCGTCGAATCATCGATCGCATGAGACCACGTATAGCTCACCAGGAACTCATAGTTCGCACTAAACCGCTTCTTTAAATTCACTGACAGCGCGTTGTAATTCGACGTCCCCGTCGTCAGGTTCGGACTCATATCTCCAAACGGCACCGGCACCCCAACACCTAGCCCATACGCCGCCGCCACCTGCGATGCCAGCGCCACGCACTGCCCCGCGCCCTGCGACACGAGGAACTGTGCCAGCGAAGTATTCAGCCCCGACTTACGAAAGAAGTTCAGCAGCGGCGGAGCCACATACGGTCCCGTCGGCCCAACGCCGCACGGCGCAGTCCCACTCGCCGTAGCCACCGTCAGCGGGTTCGAAGTTGGCCCCGCCACCGAAGCCTGCGACCCTCCCGGCAACACCGAAGCCGTCCCTGCCTTTACCGCGTTCACCGCATTCCGCCAGTTCGCCACCACCAGCGCCGGGTTCACCGGATTCACATTCACCGGACGATTCAAATGCCGTCCACCCGTCGAGTTGTACGCCACATTCAGGCTCAGGTTGTGCCCCAGATCGCGCTCTACGCCAAACGAAATCTGCTGCACATACGGTGTGTGATAGTTCAGGTCAGCCGGCAGCCCCGAAGGCAGGATCGCCAGCGGAAAGCCCGCCCCTAAATACGCCTGGTTCACAAACAAGGAAGCCGAATTATTCGGATCAAACCGCTGCTGTCCCGGCAGATAATTCAACCCCGCCACCGGCAGACAATTCGCATTCGACAGCGACCCCTGAAATGCATTCGTCGCATTCAAGTTCAGCGGACTAAACGTACTCGCCGCCGTACAAGGCGACCCACCCGCCAAGATCACCAGTGGCACCTTCGTTGAATTGAAGCTGTTCGACTGCGACTCCAGGTTCCCCGGCGCACGATCGTAGAACAGCCCATAGTTCGCCCGCACCACCGTCTTGCCATCGCCGCGAATATCCCACGCTGCACCGACGCGCGGCGCAACATTCGAAGGCTGCAGTCGAATCCCCTGCCGTATCCCATACGCCCGCTCCGCGTCATACGTCCCCTGATTCAACGCGCCCTGCGTCGGAAACGCCTCAATGTCATAGCGGACGCCGTAGTTCAGCGTCACCGTCTTGATCCGCCAACTGTCCTGCAGAAATGCTCCCAGCGTCTTCAACGTGTACTTGTACTGCGTCTGCCCAATCCCCTGCGCGAACGACTGCGGAATCCCCAGCCCATACGCCTGGATCGGCGAGAAGCCAGGCAGCC